>JAWOGV010000169.1:0-3391 GCA_046496605.1 Acidimicrobiia bacterium
CATCGCCCTGGCGAGTCGGAACACCTCCTCGACCGAGATGTCCGCGGCCATCCGTATCCCACCGATCGCGGGCCCGGCCGCCGTGTTGTCGACCACGAGGATCGCTTCGAGTCCCGCGGTCGCATCTCGCATGTAGATGATCTTCTCCGGGCCGATGTCGTCGGACAGCTCGGCCCACTTGGCATCCATCGCTACCTCCTCGGGAGATGCATTCTCACCACAATTATCCCCTACGCCTCGCCCGGTGGACGGGGAATCCACGGATCCCGTCGGTCCGGTACCCGGGAGCCGTCGATAGCTTCCCTCCGATGAGGATCTCGCCGCTGCTCGCGATCGCGTTGATCGTCGCAGCCTGTTCGACGACCGTCGACGTGCCCGATGCGTCGGTGTCGACGACGGGTACGTCGCCAGAGGCCGCGACGGAGACACTCGACATACCCGACGCGCTCGCCGATAGCGAAATCGACATGGTCGTCGTGGGTGACCGGCTGCTGCTGCTCGCCATCTCCGACTCCCCCTCCCTTCGGGCCCGGGGCCTCATGGGCGTGACCGACCTCGGCGATCTCGACGGGATGCTCTTCCATTGGCGCCACGAAGCGGACGGCGGATTCTGGATGAAGGACACCCTCATTCCGCTCGACATCGTCTGGTTCCTCGAGGACGGTTCCTTCGCTGGGCGTGCATCGATGGTCCCGTGCACCGACGACCCGTGCCCGACGTACTCGCCGGACGGTGATCCCGACTACCGATACGCGATCGAGGCCCGCCCCGGTGCGCTCGACTGGATCGACGGATCCACCAGGATCGTCTACTCGGATTGACGGTCAGGGACGCGCGCTCGTCGTGTGGGCGGGCACTCCCGGCCTTGCTACCGTCCTTGTCATGGCAGAGATCCACTTCACCGTCGCACCAGAGGCCAACGAGCTGCTCGCCGACAACCACTTCGCCCTCATCGTGGGCATGACCCTCTACCAGCAGGTTCCCGTCGAGAAGGCCTTCGCAGGGCCCGCGGTGCTCCAGGAGCGCCTCGGCACGACGCTCGACGCCAGGACGATCGCGTCCGTCGATCCCGAGCGGCTCGAAGCGGTGTTCAGGGAACAGCCTGCGCTGCACCGGTTCCCCGCGAACATGGCGAAGCGGGTCCAAGCCGTCGCTGCCTACCTCGTCGAGACGTACGACGGTGACGTCACGAGCTTGTGGGACGGCGTGTCGTCGGGAGCCGAGCTCCTCGATCGGATCCAGCTGATCCCAGGATTCGGTGAGTACAAGGCGAAGGTCTACGCAGCGGTCCTGGCCCGCCAGTTCGGGATCACCCCCGACGGTTGGGACGAGTCCCTCCCCGACTGGCCGAACATCTCCGAGGTCGCATCCGAGGCGGACCGCGCCGAGATGAAGGAACGCAAGAAGGCCTGGAAGGGCGACCAGTAGCCATCCCGAGGACCGTTGCCTCCCTGCGACAAGGCGGCGATCCCCGTACACTGTTGGAATCCAGTCGGCTCCAACGAAGAGCCGCGGTGCCCGACGGCACGCCATCCTGCTCCCGCCACACGTGGGGGCCTTCCGCTCCGGCGGATGTCCGAAGGAGGAAACTTCAGATGCGCTCTTATGAGCTGATGGTCATCCATCGATACGACATGGCCGAACCCGACGTCCGCAAGGAGGTCGCCCAGATCGAGAAGGCGATCTCTGACAGGGAGGGCAAGGTCACGGGAACCGACTTCTGGGGGAAGCGACGCTTCGCCTATGAGATCAACCACATGAACGAGGGGTACTACTCCGTCATCACCTTCGACGGATCCGTGGAACTCCAGCAGGTCCTCGACCGCTCGCTGTCGCTCTTCGATGCGGTGGTTCGCCACAAGATCGTACGGACAACGGCAAAGGTCTAGAACGTGTCACACGGACCCCTCACACTGGTGGGAAGGTCGACAGGAGAGAGATGCAATGAGTAACAGCGTGACCCTCGTAGGCAACCTGGTCGAAGATCCCGAGCTCCGGTTCACCGCATCCGGTGTCGCCATGGCCCGCATCCGCATCGCCGTGAGCCGCCGGTACCAGGACCGGGACGGGACGTGGCAGGAGGAGTCCGGCTTCTTCGGCGGCACGGTGTGGCGCGATTACGCCGAGAACGTCGCGGAATCCCTCACGAAGGGGACGAGGGTGATGATCACCGGTCGCCTCAAGCAGCGGAACTGGGAGACGAACGAGGGTGAGAAGCGATCCGTCGTCGAGGTCGACATCCAGGAGATCGGCCCCTCCCTTCGATGGGCAACCGCGAACGTGACCCGCACCCCTCGCTCCGGTGACGGCAACGACAGCTACGGAGGTGGCTCGTCGGCGCCCGCACCCGTCGCCCGAGACGACTTCGGCCCCGACGAAGCACCGTTCTAGAACGCACAGAATTCCAAGGAGAACACCATGGCCCAGAAGCCGAATTCGTCACGTCAGAAACGACGTCGCCCCGACATCGACCCCCGGAAGAGGAAGCGCATCCTCTACACGTTCAAGGACGATGAGGTCGTCGACTACAAGGACATCGCCCTGCTCCGCAAGTTCATGTCGGACCGGGGCAAGATCCGGTCGCGGCGGATGACGGGGCTGAGCCCGAGGCGCCAGCGGGAGGTCGCCACCGCGATCAAGAACGCCCGCGAAATGGCCCTCCTCCCGTACACGTCGACGAGGATCTGACGATGAAGGTCATCCTCACCCAGCCCGTCGAGACCCTGGGCGCCAAGGGAGACGTCGTCGACGTTTCCGACGGCTATGCCAGGAACTACCTCGTCCCCAGGAAGCTGGCCGTCAAAGCCTCGGATGGCGCCCTCAAGCAGGCGGACTCCATGCGGGTTGCGCGAGTGGAATCCGAGCGTCGCGCACTCGAGTCCGCCCAGGAGCTCGCCGAGTCCCTTGCCGGGACCAGGGTCGTCGTCGCGGCCAGGGCGGGCGATTCAGGCAACCTGTTCGGATCGATCGGGGCTGCGGACGTCGCAGCGGCGATCGTGAAGTTCACGGGCATCGACATCGATCGAAAGATCGTCGACATCGCGCAGCCGATCAAGGAGATCGGACTGCACGAGATCCATCTCACGCCGCATCCCGAGGTATCGGTCGCGGTCACGCTGGACGTCATCCCCGCGTAGGCGGGGCGCACGAGTCCAAACGAGGCGGGCGCCAATCTCCGGCGCCCGCCTTTCGCGTACTCGACGGGTAGCACACCACGGCGACGGTTCGTGACCGGCAAGGTGCACGCGGGCGAGGGTTGTCGTCGGATCGCGACAAACATCCTCGGGCGCGAAAAACGGGTGCCCAGAGGGGGGTTGGACACCGTGGATGCAACCGTATGCTCGCCACGGCGTCGCCAAAGCCCCGATTCGTGTCATACAGCCGGTGCATG
>JAWOGV010000170.1:0-7017 GCA_046496605.1 Acidimicrobiia bacterium
AATTGCGCCTGGCTGTTCAGCGCCAGCGAGACCGCCCGTGCCATGGCCGCCTCCTGTTCGACGCTGGGTTCGGCCACGTAGAGGATGTTGGTGAAGCGCTTCATGCGGAGTGCTCCTCGGGTTTGTTGTGCGAGGTGGAATGGGCCATCAGGCGGTCGGCCGCCTCTTTGGCCGCATCATCGTAAGGAATCAGCACCAAATCCACGCCTTCCTGTTCGAACAGTTTCGCTTCATGGCGGCTCGAGGTGGCAACGGCCACACGGCCACGATAGCCCTGCTCGTGCAGGCCGTTCAGCAGCATGCGGTTGATGGCGCGATCGCGCACTGTGCTGACCACCCATCTGACCTGCGCCAGCGGCAGCGAACCGATGAACTCCGGGTCCTCGGCGTCACCGTAATGGACCGTATAGCCCTTCTCGGTGTGGCTCTTTACCAGCTCCGGGTCGAAATCGACCGCCAGCAGGCGCGAACCCCGCTCGTACAGATGCTCCGCCACCGCACTGCCGAAACGGCCCAGCCCGATCAGCAGCACATCTACCTTTCCCTCGTCCCCGACCGGGCTGTCCAGTTCGCGGTGAGGCACCTTGCGCTCGAACAGCGAGAGCCAGGGGGCAAGCCGTTCATAGAGGGGGTGGGAGTAGAGGATCATGTAGGTGGAGGCGCTGATGGTGATCAGGCCTACCAGGGTGATGAGCCCTACGGTGTCCTGCTCCAGGTGGCCAAGGCTTAGACCGAGCGCCGCCAGGATCAGCGAGAACTCACTGATCTGCGCCACCGTCAGACCGGCAAGAAAACCGGTGCGCTTGCGATAGCCCATGTAGCCCATGATCGCCATGACGATAAGCGGATTTCCGACGAGCACGAACAGCGAGAAGATGGCTGCATCACCGGCCTGGTGGCCGAGCGTACCGAGGTTGAGGGAGGCGCCAAGCTCGATAAAGAAAAACAGCAACAGAAAGTCACGCAGGCTCACCAGACGGGCCGCCACCCTGTGCCGAGCGCAAAGCGACCTCGTCGCGGGTGAGGATCCAGGCGTCACCGATCGGTGTTCGCACAGGGGTCAGCGACCGGCGGAGCGCGTCGAACACGGCAGGGGTCCGATCGGACCGGATCCCCGCCCACTGGGCGAACGATTCGGGAGTCGCAGGTCCGAAGACGTGGAGGTATCGGCGAGCGAGTTCGTGGCGAGCATCGACAGGATCGACCTCCGGCGGCGGCACCGTCCAGATCACGGGCTGTCGGGCGCCGTCCCAGCGGATGAGGACCCTGCCCGTGGGCGCGGCGTACCTCAATTGGTTCGGGTGTTCCCCGAGTGCGCGCCCCGCCGCGCCGTAGGCGATCCCGTCCCCACCGACCAGGAGATGGAGGCGATCTGCGAGATCCTCCGCACGCTTCCGGCGGGTTGGCTCCTCGGGCAACCTCCCGAGAGTGAACACGGCGATGTCGCGTTCCGCCACGACGTAGGCGCTGAAGCGCGGGCCCCAGAGTTGCACGAGGGAGGGCTCCTCCAGGGTCGTCGGTTCGGTCCCCGAAACGCGGGCGTGGATCGAGAGGAGCGCGGCTCGCGGCATGCTGTCCTGGAGTCCTGCCCACGCTGCACGGCGCAGCGAACGCTGTCCTCGGGGCATCCGCTCGTCGAGGGCTCCGACACGGCGCCTGAACGCGAGGATCTGCGAACGGGTGAGTTCGAGGCGGGCGGCACCGTGGGCGATCAAGCTCAGGAACCCTCTGCCCGGTATGTGCGAACCTCGACTCGCTGTATGGTGATCAGGCCGTCGCCGATCATGGCCTCGACCACAGGGAGGATGGCCTCGATCCTGACGAGCGAGTCGACGCACTCGACGACGATCGGCAGATCTTCAGAGAGCCTGAGGATGTGGGCCGTGTGGAGCCTGCTCGAACGGCCGAATCCCTCGATGCCACGGAACACGGTCGCACCTGCCAAGCCTTCACGCCGAAGGGTCTCCACGATGGCGGTGTGGAGGGGTTTCCCCCCATGCGTGTCGGACTCACCGATGTAGATCCTCAGGAGCCTTGCGTCTGTCGACGAGTCCATGGTCGCCCTCCTCACGAACCAACGCTATACCCGATCACCGCGAGTGCAAGGCCGCCGACAGCCAGGACCGTGACATTCGCGATCGCACGGGCATGCAACGGGAGCAGGCCCATTCGAACGGTCTCGACCATCCACGTCGAGAAGGTGGTGAACCCCCCGAGGAGCCCCATACCGGCGATCACTGCCACCGAGTCGATATCCCCGCCTCCAGCGATGAGGCCCAGGAGGAATGCACCTGACAGGTTCACGGTGAGGGTGCCAACGGGGAACGATGATCCGGTGCGCTCCTGGACCCAGCCGGACACGACATACCGGCAGAGCGCACCGAACGCACCTGCAATCGTTACCACCACGAGTGTCATCGCTGCACCGACCCGAGGCGGAGGCCCACGACGGCGAGCACCAGCCCTCCTGCAACAGATCCGACGAGGTAGACCAGCGCCATCACGGGCCGTTGTGCCTCGAGGAGCTGCACGGCTTCGAGGCTGAAGGTCGAGAACGTCGTGAAGGATCCGAGCACGCCGATCGCCCAGAAGCGAAGAGACCAGGCCCGAGCCGCCGAGCGATCCCATCGGGCGAGGAACAGGCCAATCAACAGGGATCCAACGAGGTTGACCGTCAACGTCGCCGCAGGAAAGGTGCCCGCCGGCGCGGGGAAGGCGAGGGAGATGCCGGACCTCGTCGCGGACCCAACCAAGCCTCCCGCGAAGACGGTGAGCCACGCGGTGGTAATCCATCGTGGAGGTCGCAACGGTGTGGTGTGGTCGGAGGCGGGATGGGGCATGGCTCGCAAGCGTCGTTTACAGGAGCCATCAGCCGGGTACGGCGGTTTTCGGCGAGCCCCATCGCCGTACCCGGAGGATACCGGTCGGATGCCCTTCGACAAGCACGGTCGATCCGCATTCCGGTTGCGACCGAGGCCTCGTTGCGCGTGATACCTTGGCCCCGAGCGGTCAATCGGGAGGCACCGTGGATCGGTACGACTTCGTGGTCATGGGTTCGGGACCAGCCGGGGAGAAGGCAGCGGCTCAGGCCGCGTACTTCGGCAAGCGCGTCGCCGTGGTCGAGCGCAGTGCGGTCCCCGGTGGGGCTCCTGTGAACACGGGAGGTATCCCCTCGAAGACCCTCCGTGAAGCTGCCCAGTATCTGACCGGCTACCGGTTCAGGGATGTGTACGGAACGTCGCTCGGCCTCAGCGGTGACGCGCTCGTCGAGCTGCTCCGCAAGCGCGAGTCCGAGGTGTCCCGTTCGATCGCTGACGCCGTGCAGGCGAATCTGGACCGCCACGGCATCGTGCTCGTCCACGGTGAGGCGACGCTGGGTCCCGATCGGACGGTGCTCGTCACACGCGACGACGGATCCACGAGCACGCTCGGTGCGGACGTCATCCTCATCGCGACAGGGTCGCGCCCGTTCCATCCCTCAGCCATCCCCTTCGACGACCCTGATGTCCACGACTCCGATTCGATCATCCACCTCGAGCGCATCCCTGACAGCATGGTCGTGATCGGCGCCGGTCCCGTCGGCTCCGAGTACGCCTCGATCTTCACCGCCCTGGGTGCCACGGTGACCCTCGTCGATGGCACGGACCGGCTCATGCCCTTCCTCGACCACGAGATCTCCGACGAGTTGCTCGCCTCGTTCCACGGGGCGGGCCTCGATGTCCGTCTCGGCTCACCCGACGCCGTCGTCGAGCGAACGGGCTCCGGCCTCCGCGTCACGTTCGTCGACGGGCGCACCGTCGAGCCCGACATGGTGTTGTTCGCCGCGGGGCGAACCGGCAACACCGAGGCGCTCGGCCTCGAAGCCGTCGGGGTGTCGTGCGATGAGCGAAGAAGGATCGTCGTCGACGACCGCTTCGAGACGACGGTCCCCGGCATCTTCGCGGCGGGCGACGTGATCGGGCCGCCGGCGCTGGCATCGGTCTCGGCTGAACAGGGCAGGGTCGCGGCGTGTCGAGCATTCGACATCCCGTTCAAGGAGCGGGTCGATCCGATGCCCCCGTTCGGGATCTACTCCATTCCCGAGATCGGGATGGTGGGGATGACCGAGCAGGCTGCCGAGTCTGGTGGAATCGACGCCGTCTCGGGCCGGTCCCTCTTCTCCGCCAACGCGAAGAGCCGGATCATCGGCACGACCGAGGGGATGGTCAAGTTGGTCGTCTCCCGCGCGGATCGGCGCATCCTCGGCGTGCACATCCTCGGTGACGATGCAGCGGAGATGATCCACCTCGGCCAGGCGATGATCCACGCCGAGGAGACTGTCGACGGTTTCATCGACTCCACGTACAACATCCCGACGCGCACCGAAGCGTACAAGTACGCCGCCTACGACGTGCTGCAGCGCCTGGAACGATAGAACGGCGCTGCCGGCGCCCTCCCGATGGGCACTTCAGAGCCGGGCGACGTTGATCGCGACGAACCCGATGAGGCCCACGGCGGCGCTCGCGATGACGCCCGTCACGAACAGCCGCCACCCGACGCCTGCAATGTCCTTGACCCGGAGCGACGCTCCGACGGCGGCGACGACGAACACGAGGAGGACCTTGGCCGCGTCGTTGGCGATGTCGCCGACCGGCCCGAGGAGGCCGAGCGTGTTCGCCCCGGCGAGTACGGCGAACCAGACGACGAACCAGGGGAAGCTCTTCATCGCCTGACGAAGGCCTTGGTCGCGTGAGCCGTCCGCTCGTGACACGACGACGGCGACCACGAGGACCGTGGGCACGAGGTACAGGGTCCTCGTCAGCTTCACCAGGGTCGCGACCTCGCCCGACACGTCCCCAAACGCGAAGCCGGCGGCGACGGACGTCGCGGTGTCATGGACGCCGAGGCCCGCCCACGTCCCGAAGGCGACCTCGCTCATGCCGAGGCCTGCGCCGAGCAGCGGATACACCACGAGGGCGACGGCGTTGAAGGTGAACACCGTGGCGAGGGCGACGGCGATCTCCTCGCGCCGGGACCGCAGCACGGGGGCCACAGCTGCGATAGCGCTCGCCCCACAGATGGCGGTTCCCACCCCGATGAGGGCCGCTGCGCTGCGCCGCAGGCCGAGCCTCGTGCCCACCAGCAGGCTGACCCCCATCGCGACGATCACGCTGAGACCCGCCGCGGTGAGTGCTGGGACGCCGACCGTGCGGAGGATCGACAGGTTGATGCCAGCCCCGAGCAGCACCACGGCGAACTTCAGGGCGTCCTTGAGCATGAACCGTGAAACGGCCTCGTTCAGCGTTCCGAGACGACCGGCCACGTTTGCGAGGACCGCTCCCAGAACCAGCGCCACCACGACCGCATTGAGGAGGGGCAGGCGTGGACCGATGATCAGGGCCGCTCCTCCGATCACACCGATGACAGCGAGACTGGGGAGCCTGCCCATGCCCTGAACGGTTGCTGTTTCGGACGGCGCAGTCACGACGGGGACTCTACGCCAATCCGGGAGAGGGCTCCCACGGGTGCATGCCGCGGCTTCGGCACGTGCCTGCGGCTCATGGTGAGATGACCATGTGCTCAGCCGAGATGAGGAGCGATCTACCCATGAGCAAGCTCGCCACGGGACCGGACGACCGGTGTCGGCGCGAAGTGGGTGCGGCGGCCGGACTGGCTCACCCGTCGTAGTCCTCGAGATCCGGCCAGACAGCGACATCGACGCCGTGGTTGTCAGGGACGCGAGCCTCCACCACTCCGGCCTGAGGATCGTCGGCGATGGCAGGTGGTGATCGAGGGCACACCGGCCGATCTGGTTTCCGCCGATCGACCCTCATCGGCCAGCACCTGGCCGACCATGTCACCTCTGCGCAGGATGACGTCGCACGCGGCGATGATGTGCTGCCTGATAGAGGCTTGGTCCCCTGCCCTGGTCGACGGTGGCCATGGCGCCCACACTCACATCGGCAGCCCGCGATGCGGCTTCGAAATCAACCCGGCTTCGCCCCAGGGAGGCGACTATCTGGCGAATGTCCCGACTCTCCACGCTGGCGACCATCCGACCCGCGAGGTTCACCGGACTCCACGGTCGGAGCATTGCCCGTGCCACCCAGGAGGCATCCGCGTCGCGTCGGGCGGTGACACCGGGGATGTCGTCTCCCACGGTCAGCCTGTTGGCGAAAGTCCATGCCAGGTCCCGACAGGTACCGAGCCCAACCCTCATCATCCGCTCATCCCACTGTCCTCCCAGCCGATCGATCAGGGCCATCCGTGGCGACACCTCCCCCAACCCTCCCTGAAGCCTGTCGAGTATCTGGAACAGGATCTCGTTCACTCGAACGAAGTCAGCCTTCACGGCGGTCAGGTCACCGCCGGCGACCTGATGCGTCGCAACCCCGAGGTCGAGATTGATGTGCGCGTTCATCCCGAGAAGGAGATGCTGGAGGATCATCCTGGGTTGGGGGGACTCGGCGGTCTCGAACGCCACCACCCAACAGCTCGCCGCTTCGTCGTTCCCCCGGTATCGGTCGTAGGCCTCGAAGTAGAGGTCGGCGAACACGACGGTCAGGTGCTCAACGACCTCGTCGTCATCGAAGAACCCGCCGCTGCGGATCGCCTCGAGAACCGCAGCGGTGACGCTCCGGTACATCGCAGGAAACACTCCGAGGTGACTGCCCTCGATACAGGCATCCTCGATGATCCGGTCGAGACGCCCCAAGGTTCCTTCGAGAGTGGCCGACGTGGGCACCGTTGCACCCTAGGTGTAGCTGCCCTGGTACTTCCCATCGCTTCGCCTTGCCTCGGTGGCGATGCCGATTCTTCCGTCCCGGTATGTCTCTCCGGTCGTTCCCGTATGCTGCCGGCCATGTCGATCGATCCGGTGATCAAGGGCGGACGGGGACGGACGGCGTCGACTCTCGAGCTGTTCTTCGACCTCGTCTACGTCTACGCCATCACGCAGGTTGTTGGCCTCCTCCATGGTGGCGCGTCGCTCGGGCTCCTCGCCGAGGGGGCCCTCATCATCTGGCTGCTGTGGTGGAC
>JAWOGV010000174.1:0-5216 GCA_046496605.1 Acidimicrobiia bacterium
AAGTGGCCCCTCAGCCCGAGGCTGAAGACGATGAGCAGGGCGACAAGGCCGGTGACCACATGGAAGGCGTGGAGCCCGATGAGCATGAAGTACGACGACCCGTACGGCGTTCCGGGCGGATAGTGCAGTGTGGCCTCGTGGAGCTCGATCGACACGCCGACCATGAACAGGAGGCCGAGGCCGATCGTGGCCGCTGTGAACACGAGGAAGTTGCGGCGATGGTTGTACTTGATCGACGTCTCGGCGAGATAGGCGCTGATCGATGAGAGGAGCAGGACGATCGTGACGGCAAGGGCGAGCGCCTGGTTGAGGTCCTCCGGCCTCTCAGTGCCCGTCGTGAAATACCGGGCGGAGAGGAACGCAGCAAACAGGAAGCACTCCGAGAAGATGAACATCCACAGCCCGATGCGGTTGGCACGGGGTTGGAACGACATGTCCTGGTGGTATTCCTCGTGTCCGAGGTCGTCATGTCCTGCTGCCTCAGGGTGCGCGGTGTCGAGGGTCGTCATCAGTGGTCCTCGGTCCACAGGGCACGGATGTGCATGAACGTGTCGAGGATGATCCATCCCTTGGCGACCACGAACGGAAGGAGGGCCCACATGGTCCAGGACTCACCGTCGCCCGCCGTGGCGATGATGAACTCGACGATCGTCAACACGGCGAGCCAGAAGGCTCCCACGAGGCCCTTGCGAGTCGCCTTGGAGAGCGCCGCCTGATCGATGGCGACCTGCTCGGTCGTCATACGAGCGCCTCCTCGGGCTCTGCGTCCGTCGGCGGTCCCTCATCAGGGCGGTCGTGGCCGTGGGTGCCCTGTTCGGCGGGGAAGTAGGCGTGCACGGAGCCCTCGACGCCGTAGTCGTAGGGGTGGCCGACAACGCGTGGCTGGCTGGTGAAGTTGTGGGTCGGTGGTGGCGACGACACGAGCCATTCGAGCGTTCGGGCGTTCCAGGGGTTCGGTCCGGCTTTGGGTCCCCAGATCGCGGAGTACACCAGGTTCCCGACGAACAGCAGGAAGCTCGCACCGAGGATGAGTGCGGACACCGACGCGAACTTGTTGGCGCCTTCGTACGCGGGCGGATAGTCGCCGATGCGTCGATTCATGCCGTTCATGCCTGCCCAGAAGAGCGGGATGAAGGTCGTGTTGAAGGCCACCGTGACCCAGATCGCGAAGACCTTTCCGAGCGTGTCGTTGTACATGCGTCCCGTGAACTTCGGGAACCAGTAGAAGGTCGCCGCGAGGAGGGCGAAGATCGCTCCGCCGACGATCGTGTAGTGGAAGTGTGCCACCACGAAGTAGGTGTCGTGGAGGTGGATGTCGGTCGCGACGTCGGCGAGGAAGATCCCGGTGATGCCCCCGATGAGGAAGTTGAAGAGCCACCCGAATGCGAGCACGAGGGGCGTTCGGAACCACAACCGGCCCTGCCACAGCGTCCCGATCATCCCGAGGAAGATCACCCCGGTCGGGATCGAGATCGCCTCGGTGAGGATCATGAACGGACCGTGGAGGAAGTCGGCCATACCGCTCGTGAACATGTGATGCGCCCACACGACGACGGACAACCCGACGATGGCGAGCAGCGACGCGACGACGGCCCTATACGCGAACAGCGGCTTTCGCGCGAACGTCGTCGTGAGCTCGAGGATCACGCCGAATCCGGGAAGCACCATGATGTACACGGCCGGGTGCGAGTAGAACCAGAAGATGTGCTGATACAGCAGCGAGGTCCCGACCTCCGGCGTGAAGAACGCCGTTCCGGCGACCCTGTCCATCGTGACGAGCACGAGGGCCGCTGCGAAGAACTGGGTCACCGTGAAGGCGAGAAGCGCCGTTGCGAACGCCGCCCACGTGAAGATCGGGAGGCGGCCCCACGTCATGCCCGGTGCGCGCATCGTGATGGTCGTGACCAGGATGTTGATGGCGCCGAGGATCGACACGAGGCCGAACGTGATGATGGCCATGTTGAAGAGGATCTGGCCCGATTCGTTCACGACGGAAAGCGGGGCGTATGCGGTCCATCCGGCATCGAACGCACCGAGCAGCGGCGAGGCGAGCAGGGCGACGGCGACCGGTGGGAGCAACCAGTAGGCGAGGGCGTTGAGGCGTGGGAACGCCATGTCCGCCGCTCCGATCTGGATGGGGACGATGTAGTTCCCGAAGGCACCGATCACACCCGCAACGGCGACGGCGACCATGAGGATGCCGTGCATCGAGACGATCTTGTTGAACTGCTGGAGGTCGACGACACCGATCCCGGGTGAGGCGAGATCGATGCGCATGATCATCGCCGCGATGCCACCGATGAGCAGCACGGCGATGAGGGTCACGCCGTACTGGATCCCGATGACCTTGTGGTCGACGCTGAAGCCGAAGTACCGACCCCACGACCGGTCCGTCGAGACCTCCGGTGTCTTCCCCACCCACTGCCTGCCGAACGCCTCGATTCCACCGACACCGCCGAGCCACCCGATCAGCGCGAGGACATAGCCGACGATGACCACGATCTCGTCGGTCGGGCTTCCTCCGCGGATCGCGATTGTGATGGCGACGCCTGCCACGTACCCGACTGCTGCCAGGAGCGTGCCGCGAACCACGTACTTGAAGGGTCGATGTGCCTTCGGGCGGCCCTTCTTCGGGGTGCGGGGCGACTGCGCTACTCCCCTACCGGAGGTGGCGGCCCCAACGGGAGGTTCCTCAACCATCGTCATGGCGTCACTCACTCTCCAAGAGGGTCTCGATGTACTCGTTGAACTCGGCCTCGCTCACGACTCTGACGGGCATCGCCATCTGGGCATGACCTGCGCCGCACAGCTCCGCGCACTGGATCCGGAGGTTGATGTCGTCGTCAATACCGCCCTCCGCCTCCGCCGTCGCAAAAGCCTGTGTCGTCAACCCTGCAACGGCGTCGATCTTGATCCGGAAGGCCGGGATCCAGAAGGAATGGTTCACGTCGACACTGGACACGTCGTAGCGGACTCGGGCGTCGGCAGGTATGACGAGTTCATCGAGGGCCACCGCACCGTTCGGGTAGGTGACCGTCCAGAAGAACTGGGCTCCCTCGATACCGATCGCGTAGTCGGCGTTTGGCTCACCCCTGATCTCCGCAAGGCCGACGAAGCCGGGATTGATGACAACGAAGATGGCGAGTGCAGAGGTGATGACGAGCCATGTCGTCACGACGACCCGATTGTCGCGCTGGGGTGGTCCGTCCCCGCGCTGGGCACCGTTGGAACGCCACCCGATGAGCGACCACGTCATCACGGCGAGAACGAGAGCCATGACGGGGGCTCCGAGGTATTGGAGCAGGACCATGGCCTCGTCGACGACCTCGGCCTCCGCTGCCCACTGGGCAGGAAGCCAACTGAACTGGGCAACGGCCCAGATCATCAGAATGGTGTACGCCAGCCAGAGCAATCCGACCGGTATCCACGATCTTTGCACACATCCTCCAGGCGTCCGTTGTGCCAAACGTGGCACGGATGCTAATCCGCCCCACAGGACACCTCGCCAACGCGTCGGTGCCGCATGGGTCGGCGCATCGTAGCCGAAACGACCCGAGTATCCACAGACATGGGTTGTCTACGCCACCGCAAACAGATTCTCCAACATTCGCTCCGCAGCCGACAGATGTCCGTCGCGACGCAGGACCACCACGTGCTGCCACCAAGCGAGCAGATCCCGGATCCCGAGACCCTCGGTCAGGTCCGTGCAGGTCCAGAAGGACAGAACGCGAATCGGAAATTCCTCAGGGTCTGCTGATCATCCAGGCATCAGAAGCCAGGCTTCGTGCCCACCGGGGATGATCGCGAAGGCCTCGCTGGTCTGGGTTCGTGGATGCTCGTCTAGGGTTGGGTCGACTCGAGTGTGGAGTGTGCGATGGCCGGCAAGCACGAGCGGGAGGTCGAGGCAGCGCTGACTCGACCTCCACGGGGCGTGTTCAGCCACGTAGAGGTGGAGGGATTGCCCGGCCCGGTTGCCTCGTACTTCCGTACGGCAGTTGCGCCTGGGACTCCTTTGGCGCTATCGGCTCGGATACGAATGCGAGGTCGGATCAAGATCGGTCGCTGGGTTCCGTTCACTGCTCACGAGGTACTTTGCCCGCATGTGGGGTTTGTGTGGGCCGCTCGAGCGGCGGGGATCATCACCGGATCAGATCGGTTCGTCGATGGCAACGGTGAGATGGATTGGAGGCTGCTCGGACTGATTCGGGTCATGCAGGGGAGCGGACCAGACGTCTCGCGTAGCGCCGCCGAGCGTGCCGCCGCGGAGGCTGTGTGGGTACCAACGGCACTGCTCCCCGGCTTCGGGGTCGAGTGGTCCGCGGAGGAAGGCGACCGACTCAGCGCTCGTTTCCAGATCGCCGACTACCCCCTGCGAATTGCCCTCTCCACGACCGAGGAGGGCCTGATCCGATCGGTGACGTTCGACCGGTGGGGCGACCCCGACGGCACCGGGGAGTTCGGGCTCCACCCCTTCGGCGGAGACTTCTCTGCCCATGCAACCTTCGATGGCGTCACCATCCCAAGCGAAGGGCGCCTCGGTTGGCATTACGGCACCGATCGGTGGAGCGAAGGAGAGTTCTTCCGGTACCGGATAACCGACCTTCAGCTGGTTGCAGGTGGCTAGCCGGCGAGGCAATGCGCACCGATCACCACAATCCCCGACACGAACGCACCGGCCACAGTGCCGCATTCCCAGAGGTCAGAACACAGTTCCGCGGTTCAAGCGAACCGCAGCGGGCCCGGTAGGACTTGAACCCAAAGCCTCACCGAAGAACCATGCCGAACACCCGCAGAACCACGGAACGGTGCCTACGCCTCCGAAGACCGGACTTGAACGTCTGCACAAACATCGAGACGGAGATCATCTCACCGCAGCACCAACAGTTGTGGGCCCGGCAGGACTTGAACCCAAAGCCTCACCGAAGAACCATGCCGAACACCCGCAGAACCACGGAACGGTGCCTACGCCTCCGAAGACCGGACTTGAACGTCTGCACGAACATCGAGACGGAGATCATCTCACCGCAGAATCACCGAGTGTGGGCCCGGCAGGACTTGAACCTGCGACCGAGCGATTATGAGTCGCCTGCTCTAACCAACTGAGCTACGGGCCCGCAACGCACAGAATACGACCCCGACCTCCGCAGCTGCGACCGAGCGATTATGAGTCGCCTGCTCTAACCAACTGAGCTACGGGCCCGCAACGCACAGAATAC
>JAWOGV010000179.1:0-3619 GCA_046496605.1 Acidimicrobiia bacterium
CTGCACGGTGGTCGAGTGCGAGGAGAACTCGATCTTCAGCTGGGTCGTGAACGACCCTGACGATCCCGTCGCCACCTGGACCTTTCTCCTCCAATCCACGGAGGAGGGCACGCTCCTCACCTACCACAGGGTGATCGGCACCGGCCGGAGCGGACTGTCCATGGCGATCGAGAGGAACCCCGACCGCGAGGAGGAGATCATCGCGCACAGGGACGAGGTCCATCGCGCTCACATGCAGGCTGTCGTCGACGGGATCCAGGCACTCGCCGAGGAGTAGGCGGGGCCAACCTGAACCCGACCGTCAGAGGTCACCGTGCCGGCGACTATGGTCGATCGAGACCGAGGAGGATCCCGTGAGCGGTTTCATTCGTGACGACGACCTGATGCCGATCGAGGCATGTGACGATCTCGTTGAGGTCCGTGAGGGTCGCACAGCGCGCATTGGGGCGATGGGCATCGTCAGGGCCCTCCCGACGAAGGGTCGGCGAACGATCGGCGCCTGGTGCCTCATCGATGTCATGCTCCCCGGAGACGAGCTCGATCCGGATCCCCTCGAGATCGGCCCCCATCCCCACATCGGCCTCTCGACGGTGACCTGGATCCTCGAGGGCGAGGCTCTGCATTCGGACTCGCTCGGAACCGAGCAGCTCATCAGGCCGGGCGAGGTGAACCTCATGACGGCAGGCAACGGCGTCGCCCATGCCGAACTCGGAACGGGCGGAGGGGTGCGTGGGATCCAGATGTGGATCGCCCAACCCGAGTCCACTCGATTCGGTGCGGCGGCGTTCGAGCACCACAGGGATCTCCCGGTCGCTGATCTCGGCTCGGGGACCGCAACCCTGTTCGTGGGTTCCCTTGCCGGGGAGACGTCCCCGTCGCACACGGACACTCCACTCGTCGGAGCGGACCTCCGGCTCGCCCGTGGCTCGGTTACGCTCGAGGCGGATCCGACGTTCGAGTACGGGGTCGTGCCGGTGGATGGTCGGGTCGCCCTCAACGGGGCGGTCGTCGACGAGGGCTTCCTCGGGATGATCACCTCGCCAACCCGAGTCCTCCACATCGAGGCCGAGGGTCCGTCACGAGTGCTGCTGATCGGCGGTGAGCCCCTCGGGGAGCCACTCACGATGTGGTGGAACTTCGTCGGTCGGTCCAAGGACGAGATCACCGACGCCTGGCGCGACTGGCAGGATGGGGATACGGACCGCTATCCGGAGTTCGCCTCGGTGCTCGACCGTATCGACGCGCCGACCCCTCCCTGGATTCGCTGACGGGCGCGGTCGACCTCAGGAGGCGGGCGGTACGACGGCGGGCGTCGGCTCGGTGACCCAGGTGCCGAACCCGTCTGTGATCACGACGTTTGCAGCCTGCATCACGCCCACGAACCACGCATCGGCAGCTTCGCTCACGGCGGTGGCCAACAGCGCTTCGCGGACCTGATCAGTGGTCGCGATCTCCCTGGAGTTCACGAGCAGGACGTGGTAACCGAACTCGCTCTGCACCGGTTCGGTGAGAACCCCGATCTCGGCGGTCATCGCCGCCTCGGCGAACGCGTCGACAAAACCCCCGGCAGCGGCGCACCCGAGATCGCCGTTGTTCGTGGCACTCGCCGTATCGGTAGACACCTCTGCAGCGACGGCTCCGAAGTCCTCACCGTCCTCCACCCTCGTCAGGGCTGCGAGCGCCTCTTCCTCGGTCTCGACGAGCAGATGCGCCGCGCATACGACGGTCCAGTCGGGCGCGTTGTCCACGAGCTCGGCAGTGACCGCCTCATCGCCGGGCTGGGGAACGAGGGACTCGAGTTCCGCGGTGACGGCGTCCTGGATCATGAGCTGAGTGATGTACCTTCGGAGGATGTCCTCGGACACGCCCTCGGTTTCCGCGAGTGCGGCGAGGGACTCTGCGCCCGCGAGGGTCACGATGCCGTCCACCTCGGCTTGCACCTCGTCATCGGTCGGCTCGAACCCGAATTGCTCCCTGGCTGCCTGGGCGGTGATCGACCACTGCACGAGAGTGCCGAGCGCCTGGGCCTGCACCTCGGGCGTGGCATCCTCTCCGGCGAGCTGCGCGGTGACGTCAGCGGTGATGTCCTCACCGTTGACCGTGGCGGCAACCTCGCCCGAGGAGCCGCACGAGGCGAGCACGAGGGCGATGGGCACGGCGAGCTTGGCGAGTCGGTTCACGGGGACCTCGGGATCGGAGACGTCGACAGACTATGGCACCGAGTCACCTACGCACCGTCGCCCGCCGTGAGAGGTCCATGAGAACCGAGGAATCCACCACCCCGGCGCCACAGCTCGTCGGTCCTAGACTTCCCGAGCAGGGCCCGTAGCTCCAATGGCAGAGCAGCGGACTTTTAATCCGACGTGTGTGGGTTCGAATCCCACCGGGCCCACTAACTAACTAACGACAACGAACAACAACCATCAACCAACGGGTGCTTCGCGAAAGCATTCTGATCTGTTCGGAAGAGTGGGACTTCCTGTCTCGGAATCCCGAGTTGTGCGTAGTCCAAGAAGCGTGACACGTTCGCCACCTGATGGATGGTGCGCAGCGCCCGGCTCGGCGCAGTCGAACTGTACGACCTGCCAGGGTCTCCCCCGCGAACAGCGGGGTTGGTACACACGCGCCGTCACGGGGTGTTCGGCCGATGGCCTACCCTGTCACTGAGTCGGCACGCAGGACCTTCCTGCTCACCGAGCGACTTCGCTCACCATGATCGATGACGTGCGGGATCGACCGACCGGATAGGGTGCCGACATGAAGTCCACACAGGCCGAACTCGACACGATCATGGAGTCTGACGCGTTCACGCTCAAGGGGACCCAGTGGGGAGAGATGGCGGTGAATATCAACCGCTTCGAACCAGGAGTCGATCTGTCACCACTACTCGCTCAGGTATCGACCGGTTCGTGCCCCGTACCGCACTGGGGTTATGTGATCGAAGGTTCGTGGACCGTCGGGTACACCGATGGTTCCACCGAGACGATCAACGCTGGCGAGGTCTTCTACATGCCGTCGGGTCATGATCGTGTCTTCACAGAGACCGGCTGTCTGCTGGCTGAGTTCAGTCCGGCCGCTGAGAGTGCAGCTTTCCTGGAGGAAGTGGCGTCGCTGCTCGCCGAGTAGCCAGATGACTTGCTGGGGCCCTCACGGACTCTGACCAGGCGCGATGCAACCGGGAATACCCGTGCCGGCTGCACGGTTGCCATCAGACGCTGAATACGAGTACGGGTTGTGGGATGCCCTTGAGTGACAGTGGACCGGGCAGGGCTGTCCCCTCGATACCGGCTGCGGCGATCGTGCGTTGGCCCGCCAGGATCATCCCGGATTCGGCACGGTCGCACAATCGTGATGCCAGGTTCACGGTGGTCCCGATCGGTGTGTAGTCGTAGCGGCCCTCATACCCGATTCTTCCGAGGGTGGCGTATCCGGTAGCGATCCCGATCCCGAGGCCTAGCTGGAACCCGCGTTGTCGCCACTGCTCGGCAAGAGGCGCGAAGGTGGTCTGCATTCCTCTGGCCATCGCGACCGCTCTCGATGCATGGTCGGGTACAGGAATGGGGTCGTTGAAGTAGATCATCAGGCCGTCCCCGTCGAATCCACCGAGTGTTCCTTCGTG
>JAWOGV010000361.1:0-3642 GCA_046496605.1 Acidimicrobiia bacterium
TCATCACCGAATCCTTCTTCGGCATCCCGGGGCTCGGCAGCTATACCATCGATGCGATCCAGGCACAGGATTTCTCGAGGAGTGTGTTTCGGCACTCGCCGACTCGGGCCAGGTCAGGGGACCGTGGTCGAGGGCCCAGCTCGATGCAGCCATCGTCCGGTACCGCGACCATGTGGGTGATGATCGAGCGGAGTGTGCCTACGACTTCGTCAACTGGCTCGTCACGAGGACGGTCAACGGTACCGATGTCGAGTGAACGCGACGGTCGACTACGGTTGTTCGAGAGGTGACATCATGAAGAAACTGTTCAAGGGCCTGTTGCTCCTGCTCATCGTCGCCGGTGTCGCAGCAGCGGTCGCGGCAACGGTGTCCCGCAAGAAGTTCGAGTCCATGAGTGACGCCGAGATCCGGGACTTTCTTGCGGCGAAGCTCGAGGGCAAGGTCGCAGACGACCAGCTGTCGAGCATCCAGGATGCCGTCGTCGCCGGTGTTCGGGGACGACGCCCCGGTGTCCCGGATCACTTCGTCGAGGACGTCGAAGAGGCGGTCGAAGATCTCGCAGGTATCGCTGCGGAAGCTGCCGAGACGGCTGGCGACGCGGCATCCGATGCGGCCGAAAAGGCAGGGAGCAAGGCTGCAGAGGCGATCGAGACGATCGCCGACGACGCGTCCTGACAGCGACGCCGGCGCGCGGCGCGATCGCCGAACCGTGCCGCGCTCGCACCCGATCAGTGGAGGTCCATTGCCCGAACCCCGTTCGGCTCAGATCGCAGGTGCAACCATGGGACGGGAACTGCGGACGTTGTCGTACGTGTAGAGGGCGAGGGCAGCCCAGACGAACGCGAACCCGACGAGTTTGGCGGGCGTGAGGACCTCGTCGAGCACAAGGACGCCGACGCTGAACTGGAGCGTCGGTGCGATGTACTGGAGCAGGCCGACCATCGACAGCGGGATGCGCTTGGCGGCCGCACCGAACAGCACCAAGGGGACCACGGTGATCGCACCGGCGGCGATCAGGAACGCCGACACTCCGAGTGAGTCACCGAACGCCACCGCCTCGGGATCCCGGACGAAGGCCAGGACGGTGATCACAGGGACCACGACCACACCGATCTCTCCGAAGAGGGACACGAGTGGCGGTGGTGTGTCCGCTCGCTTCTTCAGCAACCCGTAGACGCCGAAGGAGAATGCGAGGACGAGCGAGACCCACGGAACCGAGCCGACCCTGATCGCGAGACCCAACACCCCTGCCGCGGCGATTCCGACCGCCCACCATTGGAGAGGCCTCAACCGTTCGCCGAGGAACACGACACCGAGGGCGACGGAGACCAGCGGGTTGATGAAGTAGCCGAGGGATGCCTCGACCACCTGACCGTTCGTGACTGCCCACAGGAAGACACCCCAGTTCGTCAGGAGCAGGACCGCAGCGATCGCGGTCACGGCGAGCGTCCTTCGATTCCGGTAGGCCTCGGTCACCATCGGCCACTCCCTCCGGAGCGTGAGTGCAACGGCGAGTATCGGCAGCGCCCAGAGGATGCGATGGATCAGCAGGTCGGGCGTGCCCACCCCGTCGACCAGGTTCCAGAAGAGGGGTGAGAGGCCCCACACGACATAGGCGATGACCCCGTACCAGACGCCACGGCGCAACTCGGTCATGTGGTGCCTCCCGCAGCCTCACGGCCGCGACGATTCGAGGGTCGGCGTTTCCTGTGACCGTCCACCGTACCGGACACGATCGCACTGCCACGCACCCCGGGTCGCGCGATCTTGTCACCGTTCCGGCGTACCGTGTCCGCCATGAGCCAGATCGTCGTCGCCCGCCTCGATGCCGCTCCGCCGAGGAGACACGACCACCGAGTTCGTTCGGTGTCGGTCGACTACGACCTCCTGCGCCGCCTCGATCACCTCATCGTCGACGACCGAGGTGCACACCAACTCGTCGAGATCGTCTGCAGCGTTGTGGGAACGCCGACGCCCAAGCTGCGTTTCCATGCCAGGCGGTCGCCGTTCACCGGCCTCACCGAGGCACCCCGATGGCTCGCCGTGGAAACCGCGAGGCGTCGAGGCCGGGAGCCGGGAGAGGCATACCGTGCGATTCCCGAGCACGGAGCCATCAGGCTCGGCAGGCGCACGACGCTGATGACGGTCGCCCACGAACTCGGCCATCACCTGGTGCACCACCTCGACAAACCGGGAACGCCCGCACACGGGCACCGGTGGGTCGAGCGATTCGACCAGGCGGCCGCCGTCATCGACGGCACCATGAAACCGTAGGCTCGGTCCAATGGAGTTGGGTGTCCAGGTCACCGGGCCATACAGCCACGTGTCGCAGGTGGCCGCGCTCTGCGAGAAGGCGGGAATCGCTGCGGTCGCCCTCGCTGATCACTACCTGTACGGGAGCTCGGATGCTGAGTTCACGGCACCGGCCTACGACTCGCTCGTCCAGACCGCTGCCCTGGCGCGTGACACGAAGGACGTCGAACTCGTGATGCTCGTCAGCCCGATCACGTTCCGTCATCCTGCGGTCTACGCCAAGACACTCACCACCGTCGACGAGATATCGGGTGGACGGTTCGTCTTCGGGCTCGGTACGGGTTGGCATGACGGGGAACACGACGTGTTCGGCTTCGAGTATCCACCGCTCTCGGAGCGGTTCGAATGGCTCGAGGACGCCCTCGGGTACCTCCGCTCCTATGTCGACGATCCCCCGGCCGGGTACAACGGCGCGATCTGGTCCCGTCGCGCGATCGACCTTCACCCCCATACCCGACGGAACCTGCGGATCATGGTGGGTGGGGGAGGACCGGAGAAGACGCCGACACTCGCTGGGCGTTTCGCGGACGAGTACAACCTGTACCACCACACACCCAGCGGCATCGAGGAACGGCTGGGCACAATGCGTCGGGCCGCCGAAGCCGCCGGCCGTGATCCCGATGCCATCTTCATCACGACGTGCTACCCGATGGTCGGCGGAGCCGACGCCCACGAGATCGAGGAGTTCCTCGCCGAGATGGGGAATTCACGGCGCCTGACCGCAGGCGAGATGCGTCTCCGCCTCGGCGATCGCATCCCGATCGGCACGTGGGATGCCCATGCAGAGAGGCTCGGTGAGTTCGAAGCCCTCGGTTTCGAGCGGGTGTACCTCCAAACCGTTGCCCAGGTCGCGGCCGCGGTCGAGAGCGCACTCGCCGCACTCGCGTGAAGCGCCAGCCCGCCGAGCGGTAGCGCTGCGCCGACACCACGACCGACTGACCGTCCCCCGGGTGATCGTCGGATCGTCGGGTAGTTGAATCACATGGTCGTCATTCCCTACGATCCGTCGTGCGAGGAAAGGAAGACCCATATGCATTACGGACGCATTCTTGCGGTCGTGGGTGTCATCGTCGGTGTGGTCGGATTCATGTTGAAGAAGGCCAGCTCAGCAGGGGAGGAGTTTCTCGGACCGCTCAGTCAGGCAAACCCGGCGTTCCCGTCGAGCCTCGACGAGAACACGTGGACCGCGCTCTGCAACGACACCGCAGCTGCGGCGGTCGTGTTCGCCATTGCGATGGTCGGTGTGCTTGCAGCGGCGTTGGTCCCACCGTTGAAGGTACCGATGAAGCGACTGATGGGCCTGTCGGTTGCCGTCCTCGGTGTCGTCAT
>JAWOGV010000383.1:0-2689 GCA_046496605.1 Acidimicrobiia bacterium
GGATGCGCTCGGAGACATCGTCTACGTGGAGGTTCCCAAGGTCGGCACCAGGGTGGGGCAGGGGGATGCGTTCGCCGAGGTGGAGTCGACGAAGTCCGTCTCCGACGTGTACGCCCCTGTGTCGTGCACGGTCGTCGAGGCAAATCCCGCCCTTGACGCCACGCCGGAACTCGTGAACCGCGACCCATACGGAGAGGGTTGGTTCGTGATCATCGAGGCCGAGGACCTCACCGAGCTCGATTCCCTGAAGGACGCAGAGACCTACGTCTCCTCCCTCGATTGAGGCGGGAGCGGAGGTTCGCAATTCCCCGGGACGTCCGCGCCATCCCAATGCAGGTACGCTTATCCGGTGGGAACGTTCGTCTCGCTCGTTGTCCCCGTGTATAACGAGGACGCAGTGCTCGGCAGGTTCGGATCGGAGTTGTTCGACCACGTCGAGCCAGACTGGGAGATCGTCTTCGTCGATGATGGCTCCGTTGATCGAACTCCCGAGATCCTCGCTGCCATCGCCTTGTCACACCCGAACGTGCGTGTCGTGTGCCACCCCCACAATCGAGGCATCGGCGCAGCCCTGCGCACCGGAGTGCGCGAGGCAAGAGGCGACATCGTCGTCACCATGGATTCGGACCTGAGCCATCCGTTCGATGTGGTGCGCACCCTCGTGGATGCGTGTGGGGAGTTCGACGCGGCGTACGGGAGCAGGCTCGTGGCGGGTGGCGGCATGGTGGGTGTCCCGTGGTTTCGCCAGATCATCTCGTATGCAGGAAACGCTGTCTTCCGCTTGCTGTTCTGGTCACGCATCCGCGATTTGACGACGGGCTTTCGTGCCTACAGGTCAGCCGTCGTTCGGGACCTGCCACTGATCGAGGATGGCTACCCGATCCAGCTCGAGATCTCTGTGCACCTCCTGGCCCGTGGAGCGACGGTTACCGAAGTGCCACTGGTGCTCGAGAACCGAGCTGCGGGCGAATCCAAGATGAAGTACCTCAGGCTCATTCCGCGGTACGTGGCTGTGACCCTCCGACTTCTGGGGGTGCGGTGGGCGTTGAAGGGCCGACACACGTCCCATCCGTCCCGACTGCCATGACGAAGGCCTCCGACAGGGCAGTTGACATGGTGCGTCTTCACCGTGGCGCGGTGAGTGTGATCGTGGTGGGTTTCGGTCTCCGGGTCGCCTGGATGCTGTACGCAAGGCCGGAGCCGGTCTCCGACTACCAGGTGTATTTCGCGTTGGCCGAGACCCTACTCGACAATGGGTTCTTCGGCCTCGACGCGTCGAGTGCGCTCTGGTTGCCCGGATACCCGTCCTTCCTCGCGTTCGCGATGCTCATCTCGCGGGAGGTCCTGTGGTTGAGCTTCGTCAACGTCGTGCTCTCGACCCTGGCGTGCCTGCTGGTCTACATGGTGACGCGTGAGGTGGCCAACGGTGACGGCATCCCGGTCGTGGCCGCTGGAGTGTGCGCTCTGACCCCGGGCCTCATCCTGTACGCACCTGTCCTCGGCACCGAACAGCTCTTCATCGTCCTCTTCCTGATCGCGGTGCTGCTCACGATGCGTATCCGAGGCCCATCGCCATGGCTCGGCATCGGTGCCGGGGTGGTCGCAGGGCTCGCAGCATTGACGAGAGGTGAGATGCTCTTCTACCTGCCGGTTCTGCTCGCCTTCATCTGGTTCACGGCCGGCATCGACTCGATCAGTCACAGAATGCGACAGTGTGCACTTCTCCTGGCCGGCGTGGCAATCGTCGTCGTGCCGTGGGCCGTTCGCAACGCAGTCGTCGTCGACGCCGGCCTGTCCCTGTCAACCGTCGGTGGGATGAACTTCTTCTTCGGCCACCGGGCGGGCGGGTACGGGTTCACCACTGACGTACCGTGGCCCCTCGGTGACGATATCGGGGCCAACCGGATCGGATGGAAGGAAGGGCTTGCGTATGTGCGGGAACGACCGATTGCCTTGCTGGAGTCCGCGAGGGACGGGACATACGCGTGGCTGGAATCACCCGAGTACGCACTCATCTGGTCGACCAGCACCCCGGACGAGCACGAATTCCTCGTCTGGAGCCACCGCTACATCCGGTTCGAGGGTTTGATACGGAGAGCGCTGATCATCTCGTCAGCGCTCTCGCTCTCACTCGCCGCCGCCGCATTCATCGCGTGGAGGCGCTGGTCGGTCGATCTGAGGATCCTCGCCGCAGGCGTCGTATCCCTGAACTGGCTCGGTCACGCCGTGCTCTTCTTCGGTCACCCGCGCTTCCGCTACACCGTCGACACGATCGCCACGATCCTCGTCGCCATCACGCTCGTGACACTGTGGAAGGGATCGGGCAGTGGGAGCCGCGCCGGAGCATCTGCGTCATATGGCGACCCCCATGGCGGTGATGCCGGGGTTGACGGGTGAGCCCAACCTCCAGCCCCAACCTGCACGTCGCACCTGAGCCTCTCACCGTTCGATACCTTCAACCCGAGGTAGAGGCTTTGGCCCGAGTGCCGTACGATGAAACGCAAACATCCAACAGTCTGGGAGTTGCCGGGTACCATTGCCATGATGAGCGACGACCGACGACTCGACGATGACGTCGAACTCGAGCATGAGCCCACGGTCACGTGGCGTCCCGACGGAATCACCGAGGACGAACCGGGCCGCGACACCCCGGGAGCGTTCGCGTGGGCACTGACGATCGAGAAGGGCC
>JAWOGV010000073.1:0-3606 GCA_046496605.1 Acidimicrobiia bacterium
GATGCCGAGGCACTCCGCCTCACCCAGGAGACGGGTTTCGTGCACTTCTGGAGCAGGACGAGGGGCCGGATCTGGAAGAAGGGCGAGACAAGCGGCAACACGTTGAGGGTGCACTCCGTCTCCGCGGACTGCGATGGGGACGCCCTCCTCGTCATGGCCGATCCCGACGGCCCGACCTGCCACACGGGGGCCGATACCTGCTTCGGAGCGTCCCGTGCCACGACATTCGGAGCGACCCTCGACCACCTCACACGGATCATCGCCACGCGCGCAGATGCTGATCCAGAGGTCTCCTATACGGCGAGGCTCGTCTCGGACCCGAATCTCGCCGCGCGCAAGGTGCTCGAGGAGGCAGGTGAGGTTGCGTTCGCCCGGAAGGACCTCGCGCTCGGCGGCGATCCGTCGCGCGTGACCGAGGAGGCAGCGGACCTGTTGTATCACCTGCTCGCGCTCGTGTCGGGTGCGGGCTGTGACGTCGAGGAGATCGCCACCGAACTCCGGGCCCGGATGCATTGAGTCGTTCGCTCCCTACGCTCGACGGCATGCGATTCCGACCGCTCGCGCTCGTCGTGTTCCTGGCCATGGCCCTGGGTATGACGTCGTGCGCCTCGACACCGCAGGGACCGCTCCCCGAGCCCCCGCCAGCCACGACGACGGACGACCTCCTCGCCCAGATCGCCGTCTCGGCTCCCGCCGTCGTGAATGTATGGGCGTCGTGGTGCCTCCCATGCCGCAGTGAGGCGCCGTTGATCGCATCGGCGAGCGCGAGCCGACCTTCGGTCACGTTCATCGGGCTCAACGTCAGGGATCGGGACACGGCTGCACAAGCGTTCATGGCGGAATTCCTCGACGACGCCGAGATGATCCACGTGAGCGATCGATCCGGGAGGATCCCCATCGACCTCGGGGGAACGGCCGGTGTGCCGCTGACCTTCTTCTACGGATCCGACGGCTCCCTTGTCCACCTCCACTTCGGGGTCATCGACGAGCCGACGATGGCGCGGTACCTCGACGAGATCGATCGCTGATGGAGTTCTCCCTCCTCGGAGCTGCGGCGATCGCTGTGGCCTGCTTCTGGGCGATGCTCAGGTGGGAGGCGCCCAGGGGCAACGCCGCAGGATGCGCCGTCGACCTGTGGGAAGCGGGGCTCACGTCTGCGGTCGCCGGTGTCTTCATCGGAAGGGTCGTTGCGATGGCCACGACGGGCATCAACCCGATCAGCGACCCCGGCCAGATCCTGCTCATTCGAAGCGGCGTGTCGACGACGCCCGCCGCTCTTGGTGCGGTCGCCGTGTTCGCCGTGTTCGCCAGACGCGACCTCGTCACCGCCGCCGATGCGATCGCCCCGGCGGCACTTGCCGGACTCGCCGGATGGCACGCTGGGTGCGTGACGTCGAACGCGTGCCTGGGCGTCGAGTCGGGGGTCCCTTGGGCATGGTCACTGCCGGGGAGCACGGTGACGCGCCACCCCGTGGAACTCTATGTTGCGATCGGGCTCGCCCTCGCCGCAGGCGTCCTGGCCATGTGGAAGCGGAGGGGGCGACCATTGCCGGGCGTGGTGGCAGGGTTGGCGGTCGCAAGCGCCGGCTTCCTTCGACTCGCCACAGAGCCGCTCCGGATCTCGATCGACGGCGGCCCTGTTGCGATGTACCTGATCGCAGCCGTTGTCGGGGTCGGTTGGACGACCGTCGCGGTGCTCGCCGACCGCAGGATCACCGGGACAGGCTGACGAGCCTGTCGAGCCGTTCGCGGAGGAAATCCTCGGTCGCGGCCCCGAACCACTGGTCGACGATGACGCCGTTCGTGATCAGGATCGTCGCCGGTTGCCCGGGAACACCGTAGAGGTCCCAGATGCGATCGTCGAGTCCCCATGCCAGGTTCTCGCTGAACAGCTCATCCGCGCTCTGTGATGTCCGCGCCATATCGGACCTGCCGGCGACGGCCAGGAACGAGACGTCCGCGAGGTAGTCGGAAGCGACCGAGTCAACGACGGGCAACTCCCGTCGACAGATGCTTCACCACTCTGCCCAGAACACCATGAATACGGGCTTGACCTCCTGCGAGAGCACGAACGTCTCTGCGCCGTCGGCACCGAGGGCAAGGGTGAAATCGGGGGCTACCGGTCCTTCGGGCCGATCCTCGGATGCTTCGGGCACGGTGGTCGTGCCGGCTGGCTCCTCGCCCGGTGGTGCCTGCGAATCCGATTGCGTGCTCGTCGTCGGGGCAACGGAGGTCGTCGCCTCATCCGATTGCGCGGGGTCCGTGGATGCACCGCACGCCGACGCCGCGAGCGCGAGGACCACAGCCAGGATGGGGATCACTCGTCTCATGCGGTCAAAGGTAGGCGCGCATCTGCCCTACGACGGCGATCCGGAGAGAAGTTCATTGATCGTCAATGAATTCGTCAGGGCACGATTCGCGGCACCGCTGTCGATCGACTCCTCGGCGATTTCGACGGCGCGCGCGAATCCGTCTGCAAGGCCACCCAGGATGATCGCCGGTGCAGCGTTGATGACGGCAGCGTCTCGCTGGGGGCCGGTCGCCCCGTCGAGGATCGACCGCGTGATCGCGACGTTTCGGGCGCTGTCCCCGCCGACGATGTCCTCAATACGGGAGCGACGAATCCCGAAGTCCTCGGGTGTGAACTCCGCCTCGGTCACCTCGCCGTCGATCAGGCGATGGATCCTCGATGGCCCTGCAGGTGAGAGTTCGTCGAGGCCCTCCTCCCCGTACACGACGAACGCGCGATCGACGCCGCGTGCCGCGAGCACCTCGATCATGACCTCGGCCATACGGGGATCGGAGACGCCGACGCTCATGCGGGCCCCCGCGGGGTTGCACAAGGGTCCGAGGAAGTTGAAGACGGTCCGAACGCCGAGGTCCCTCCGCACGCCCACGGCGTGGCGCATCGCGGGGTGGTACCTCGGGGCGAAGAAGAACCCGAAGTTCGAGTGGTCCACCATCCGCGCGACCTGATCGGGACCGAGTTCGATGTCGAATCCGAGTGCCTCGAGGAGATCGGCGGAACCGGTTTTGGATGACGCGGCGCGGTTGCCGTGCTTGGCGATTCGGACACCGGCGCCGGCGGCGATGAACGCCGCCGTCGTCGACACGTTGAACGTCCCGAAGCCGTCGCCGCCCGTTCCGACGATGTCCACCGAGTTGGGGACGTTCGCCGTCACGGCGGCATCCATCATCGCATCGACCATGCCGGCCATCTCGTCGGCAGACTCGCGCTTCGTGCGCAGGGCGACGATGAATGCGCTGATCTGGGCGTCGGACGCGCGACCGGACATGATCTCGGCCATCGCCTGTGCTGCCACCGGTCGCGGCAGGTCCTGGGAATCGATGAGGGCGCCGATCGTCGCCGGCCATGAGAAGTCGCTCATGGGGCGACGATACCGGCCCCCGGCTACATGCCGAGCAGCTTGGCCTTCTGGGCCGAGAACTCCTCGTCGGTCAGGATTCCTTGGGCGTGAAGGGCGCCCAGTCGCTCGATCTGGGCAATCGGGTCGTCAACGGGCGCCTGCTGCGGCTGTGGTGCCGGCGCAGGGGCGGCTGTTACGTTGGCGCTCTCCATGGCGTTTGCATTCGCCTGAGCGGTCT
>JAWOGV010000079.1:0-5551 GCA_046496605.1 Acidimicrobiia bacterium
GGATTCGGCTGAACCGACGAGCTTGGCGTACTTGGCGAGGGCGCCCGTCGAATACCGGGGAGCAATCGGCTCCCATGCCTCGCGCCGTTTCGCGAGGACGTCGGCGTCGACGAGGATGTCGAGGGCTCGCTTCGGCAGGTCGACCCTGATCCGATCGCCTTCCTCGACGAGGCCGATGGGACCTCCGTTCGCCGCCTCGGGGGCGACGTGGCCGATGCACATGCCAGTGGTTCCACCGGAGAATCGGCCGTCGGTGATGAGGAGGACGCTCTTGCCGAGGCCCGCACCCTTGATGGCGGCGGTGATGGCGAGCATCTCCCGCATCCCCGGACCGCCCTTCGGCCCTTCGTAGCGGACCACGACGACATCCCCGGGATGCAGGTCGTGGTTCCACATTGCCTCGAGAGCATGCTGCTCATCGTCGAAGACTCGTGCCCGCCCCTCGAAGACATCGAGGTCGATCCCTGCGATCTTCACGACGGCACCCTCCGGAGCGAGCGATCCCCGCAGGATCGCGATGCCTCCATGATCAGCGAGCGGCCGATCGACAGGGAGGACCACGTCCTGGCCCTCCGGCACAACCACGTCGACCAGGTTCTCGGCCATGGTGCGGCCGGTGACGGTCATGGCACCTCCGTGGAGCAGACCGGCGTCGAGGAGGGCCCGCAACACGACGGGAACTCCACCGATCGTGTCCAGATCGACCATGTGGTATCGGCCGAACGGCTTCATGTCGCCGATGTGGGGGGTACGGCGCGAGATCCTGTCGAAGTCCTCGAGGGTGAGCTCGACCCTGGCCTCATGGGCGATTGCCATGAGGTGCAGCACGGCGTTCGTGGACCCTCCAAGGGCCATGACAATGGTGATCGCGTTCTCGAAGGCGTCCCTGGTCATGATGTCGCGCGGACGGATGTCCGCTTCGAGGAGCCCTACCACCGCGTCTCCCGACCGGCGGGCATACTCCTCGAGCCTGGCGTCGACCGCAGGTACGGCTGCCGAACCGGGAAGCGACATCCCGATCGCCTCCCCGACGGACGCCATCGTGTTCGCCGTGAACATGCCTGCGCACGATCCCGCACCGGGACAGGCGTTCTGCTCGAGTTCGAGGAGCTGGGCATCGGTGATCGTCCCCTCGGAGTGTGCGCCGATGCCCTCGAACACGTCAACGATCGAGATGTCCTTTCCGCCGACACGCCCAGGGAGGCTGGAGCCGCCGTAGAGGAACACGGAGGGAAGGTTGTGGCGGGCAGCTGCCATCAGCATCCCCGGGAGTGACTTGTCACACCCTGCGATGGCAACCATGCCGTCGAAGCGCTCAGCATGCATGACCAGCTCGACCGAGTCGGCGATGACCTCGCGTGACACGAGGGACGCCCGCATGCCCTCATGACCCATCGCGATACCGTCGGACACCGCGATCGTTGCGAACTCGAGTCCGACGGCCCCCGCGCCCCTGACCCCGACCTTGGCGAGACCCGCCAACTTCGGACCGGTGACGTTGCAGGGCGTCACCTCGTTGCCAGCGGAGACCACCCCGATCTGGGAGCGGGCGAAGTCGTCCTCGCCGAGACCGACCGCTCGCAGCATCGCCCTCGCCCCTGCGCGAGCGGGACCGATCGTGACGTCCTGGGAGTGAATCTTCTTCGCCATCGCCACAGCGTACCGCGCGCAAAACTCGTCCAGATTCCGACGACCGCTATCGGGGTCCCCTGCGTAACCTCAACGATCATGTCCTCAGTCACCGAGACCTTCCCCGAGATCCCGCGCGTGCAAGTACCGCCCCCGGGGCAGAAGCCGAAGCGACGTTGGAGCCGCGCACAGAAGTTCTTCCTCTTCCTGCTCGGATTCACAGCCGTCGCCGTGTTCGCCGGATACGGCTTCCTGCGCTACACGGAAAGTCGGATCGACCGCATCGCCGCAGCCGATGTCGCGTCCCTCGCACCGGTGACGGCCTCGGGCGCACCCATCAACTTCCTCCTCGTGGGCGTCGACGACCGGTCATCGATACCCGATGACTGGGATGACACGTTCGGCGACTTCGCAGGTCGACGCACGGACGTGATCATGCTTGCGCATCTGATCCCCGGCGAGACCATCCAGATGCTGTCGATTCCGCGCGACTGGAGGACGGAGATCCCCGGTCACGGCACGAACCGGATCAACGCGACGTACGTCATCGGTGGACCCGACTTGCTCATCCAGTCGGTCCAATCCGAGACCGGGATACCCGTCAACCACTACGTCGAGATCGACTTCGGCGGTGTCGGCAAGGTGGTGGACTCACTCGGAGGAGTCACCCTCGACTTCGACTACCCGGGACGGGACCTGACCTCGGGGTTCCGCGTCGAGGCCGGCCGGCAGACACTCGACGGCGAACAGGCAGTCGCCTACGCACGCTCGCGCAAGTACCAGGAACTCCGCAACGGGGAATGGACCTCCGCACGGGGTGGGGACATCGCTCGGACCGGTCGCCAGCAGCAGATCCTGATCGCGCTGTTCAACCAGGCGACGTCACCGTCGAGCGCGTTCAACCTGACCAGTTTCCTGCCGACCTTCGCCAGCCAGATCTCGGCAGACGAGGGCCTCACCCTCGCGAGGATGGCCGATCTCGGGAGGACCGCCCTGTCCCTCGAGAGCCGCTCCATCGATGCTGCGACGCTCCCGGTGAGGGACGCCAGAGGCAGCGATGGGCGATCGTACGTCGTTCCGGTCGAGACCACCCAGAGCTACATCGACGCGTTCCTCGCAGGGGTGCCGTTCCCACGGGAGTGACCGCGGATGTGCACATCGATCCAACCCATCGTCTGCGTCGATCGCGTCACGGCACCCTGATCAGAGGGCTGCTACCGCCTCGACGAGGATGTCGATCTCGTCCTCCGTGTTGAACACGTGCACCGACGCCCGAACGAGGTCGTCGATTCCGCGCTCGTTCATGTCAACGGGTGCCGAGCTCCTCGTGGATGTCGACACGTTGATGGACCGTGCCCGGAGCGCGTGCTTGACGGCGTCGGAGGACCAGCCGTCGACGGCGAACATGACGATGCCACCCTGCACAGTGCCCTTGTCGTGCATGGTCACCCCGGGAACCTCGGAGAGGGCCGACCGCATCGTTGCGGCGAGCGACCTGATCCGGTCCCAGATGCGATCCATCCCGAGGTCGAGCGCGTACCGGGCCGCAGCGCCGAGGCCGACGACGTTCGCATAGTTCTTCTCCCACGTCTCGAACCGTCTGGCATCGGATCGCAGCTCGTACCGGTCGGGCGTGATGAGGGTCGCATTGTGGAGCTCGACGAACACCGGATCGAGGCGGTCCATGAAGTCGCTCCTCACGAAGAGGAAACCCTCGCCGCGCGGGCCGCGGAGGAATTTCCGTGATGTCGAACTCAGCATGTCGCACCCGATGGCCCCGACGTCGACGGGAACGTGGCCGACCGACTGGCACGCATCGAGCAGGAAGGGGATGCCGTGCCTGCGAGCCACCTCCCCCACCTCCTCGACGGGGTTGACGACCGCTGAGTGCGTCGGGATGTGGTTCAGCGTGACGAGCTTCGTCGATCCGTCGATGGAGGCATCGAGGGCATCGACATCGATGTCGCCTTCGGGAGTGTCTGGCACGACCTGCACGACGATGCCCCGTGTGTCACGCAGGTGCAGGTACGCGGCCCAGTTCGACACGTACTCGGTGGTCGTCGTGAGGATCCGATCCCCCTCGCCGAGGCCGAGGCCGTAGAGGGCCATGTCCCAGGCCCTCGTCGCGCAGTCGGAGAGCGCGATCTCGGCCGGCTCGGCACCGATCAGCTCCGCTATGGACGAGTACACGGCCTCGATCTCATCCCCGAGCACCTCGGCCGTCTCGTATCCGCCTCGGAAGATCTCATGGTCGAGGTACCACTGGATGGCATCGATGACCGGGATGGGCATGAGGGACGATCCCGCGTTGTTGAAGTGGGTTACGGTCGATGCCCCCGGTGTGGCGGCTCGGAGGGCCTCGACCTCGAGGGAGTCGAACGTCACGGCACGATCCTCCCCTCCATGCCGCCCGCTACCACGATGACCTGACCCGTCTGGTGTGGGGAGAGCCTGTCCGACGCGAGGACGACCACCTGCCGGGCGACGTCCTCGGGGGTCGCGAGCGTCTTGCGGGCCATCGTCGCCGTTGCACGTTCGACGTGTGCAGGGTCGATCCCTGCTGCGGCTCGCCTCGGGGTCACGGTCCACCCCGGAGCCACGGCATTGACGCGAACGCCGTCACCGATGCGGGCAGCCTCGTTCTTGAGGGACAGCAGGAAGCCTGACGTGAGCGCGGCCTTCGCGGCGGCGTAGTCCGCGTGGCCCGCCTCCCCGAAGATGCCTGCGGTCGACGCCGTGAACACGAGTGAGCCGCGGCCCGTCGTCGACGCGTGGGCGAGGAACGCGCGGGCGGTGAGAAAGGCGGCCGTGAGGTTGCGGTCCACCACGTCCCTCCACCGTGCGAGGTCCATCTCCCACACGGGGACATCGGTGGACGGGTACCAGCCGGCGTTGGCGACGCAGACGTCGAGTCCTCCGAGGGCGTCGACGGTCGACGCGAAGACGCTCGCGGCTTCGTCCTCGTCGGTCAGGTCCCCCTCGACGACGACCCCGCCGATCTCGCCTGCGAGTCGCTCTGCGGCTTCCCTGCTCGTGTGGTGGTGGACCGCAACGGCAGCGCCCTCGTCCGCGAACGCCCGACAGATGGAGGCTCCGATGCCTCCCGCCCCTCCCGTCACCAACACCCGTGCGCCATCGAGACCCGTCTCCATGGATGGGAGGCTAGGCGGAGTGGCCTCGCTGGGATGAGCTGGTGCCCCGTCCAGCATCGTTGGCACCAGCGCGGCGAACGGCACAGGTCAGGGCATTAGCGTTCGCGGACCAGACCGGAGAGGAACACCATGGAGCTACCCGAGGACGTCAAGAGAGCACTCGACGAGCGGGTGTTCGTGCATCTGGCCACGGTCATGCCCGACGGATCACCGCAGGTGTCGGTGGTCTGGATCGGCCGGAGGGGCGACACGCTGCTGTTCTCGACCGCCGAGGGTCGGATCAAGACGGAGAACATCCGAAGGGACAACCGCGTCGCCCTGTCGTTCACGCCAGCGGACGACGACTACAACAATTACGTGCTTCGCGGGAGGGTCACACGCTTCGAGGCGGACGGCTGGTGGCTGATCGACGATCTCGCACGCAAGTACACCGACGCCGACGAGTACCAGTGGAAGACCCCGGGCCAGGTCCGTGTCAACGCGGAGATCGAGATCGACACGGTGGGTCTGAATCGCTGATGCACGTGTCGCCTGACGAGCTCATCGACGTCCTCCGCCGTGATGGACTTCGCATCACCGAGCCGCGGCGCCTCGTATGCGAGGTGGTCGCCACCCGGCATCATGAACACCTGACGGCTGCCGTCATCTACGACATCGTCCGGACGGAGTCGGACGGGGATCTCGACCGCGCGACGGTGTACCGAACCCTCGATGCCCTCGAGTCTGCTGGCGTGATCAAGCACGGGCACATCGGCCATGGGCCGACGGTG
>JAWOGV010000211.1:0-7296 GCA_046496605.1 Acidimicrobiia bacterium
ACGACGGTGGAGACATCCTCGAATGGAACGCGGCCGTTCCGGTCAGGTTCGACGAAGCAGGTAGAACGACCCCGAAGGTGAAGCTCGTCGCACGGGCCGCGGCAATGGCGCCGCTCATGCCGTTCCTCGATGCGGCGGTCGCCGACTACTACTTCAACCTACCCGAGCCGTACCGGTACGACCGGTCGACGGGCACGAACAAGGTTCTCCTGCGTCGGATGCTCGCAGAAGCGGTGGGATACGACCCTGCTGCCGTAGGAGCGAGGTGGTTCGCCTTCGACGGACAGCGGTTCCTCCTCGAACATGCCGACTGGGTGCGGGACGAGGTGCTCGGCTGTGCCCTGTGGGACCGTTCCATCGAGCCGATGTTCGGGGAGTGGATGCGGGCATTGCCGAAGCGGCCACTCCTGTTCCACTCGCTCCACGCGCTGTTCATCGTTTCGGGCTGGTACAACCACAGCAAGCACCTGACCCGAGCATCGACATGACCCGACGACGTCGGCCCGAGCGACGCAGGGCATCCCACCACCTTCGGTAGAGAGGAATCCGACATGCCGAGCATCGAGGCGAGTTTCACCGACGTCCAAACGATCCGGGTGGATCGACCGGATGTCGTGTGGTTCCTGGGCGGGATCAGGAGTTCCGACAGGGCCGCAATCGACCACCTCGTCGACAGCGGCGACGGCGAGTCCTTCTGCAAGGTGCACGGCGATGCCCTCGTCGTCCGTATCGACACAGGGGCACGGCCGACAGTGACCATTTGGAGATCCCTGTTCTCGTCCCATGAGCTGTTCTGGAGCGTTCGACCAACGGGGGACGTCGTCGTCGCAGATCTCTACCGGAACATGATGGCAGCGCTGCCCGTTGCGGAACGGGCGACCAGCGACCTCACGGTCACCTCCCACTACCTGTCACGCAAGCCGTACTGCCCACTGACGATGTCAGCTTCTGTCATGCGGACCAGCTTCGCAACCCGGCTCGACATCGATCTCCTGACGGGGGAGGTCACCTCGACGCGGTTCGACTCCGTGTCGAGCGCCGTCGAGCCGCGACGTCCCACCGAGTACCTCGAGGCCGTCGAGCACGCTCTCATGTCGAGCCTCGATGAGATCGATGACCCGGCATCCACCGCCCTCATGTTCTCGGGGGGTGTCGACTCGACGCTGGTCCTCGCACTCGATCCGGCGGCCATGCGCCCGGTCTCGTTCGTACCCGAGACCCCGGAGTTCCTACCCGAGACGGAGTACGCACGGCGTGCTGCGAGCCTGCTGGGCATCCAGCTCGAGGAGATCCCTGTCAGCGAGGACCTCTTCGTGGAGCTCCTCGAACGGGCAACGGACGTGTCAGCGGTCCCGCTGTTCGACGACAGCTCTCCGTACTTCCACCATGTCTTCGAGAACACCGGCTACACGACGTTCGTGTTCGGACTCGGCGCCGACAGCGCCTTCGGGCAGTCCCTCAAGCTCGCCCGCGTCTCCAACGGACTCCGCTTCACACCCATCCGCCAGGCGTTGTCCGCTCTGGCGCCACGGACTTCCGGCCATCTCGGGTACCGGATCGGCCAGGTCGCGTCGCGCGCCGAGGGGTTCGCCAAGGATCCGTGGGACCCCGACGGTTGGGCGGGAAACACGCGGTCTTCCGGCGATGTCAGGTTGCTCGAGCAGCTCATGGGACCCGAGTTGCCTCGAGAAGCCAGGGACCGCCAACTCGCCCAGGTCCGGGAACTCGTCGACGACGTCGGAACGAACCGCTCGACCTTCCTCTCGCACATCGAGATCAGCCACTGGATGGTCGTCTTCGGCGGAACCCTCTACGAGTCAAAGCTCAGTACGAACGGGCTCGGCAAGCGTTCCGTCGGTCCCTACGGCGATTGGAGGGTGCTCGGCGAGCTCGCTCGCGTCCCGCTCGAGGAGCGGTACGTTGCCGGGCTGCGAGCCAAGTGGATGCTCAAGGACCTCCTGAGGCAGAAGGTGCCCGGCTATCCCGTCAACCAGAGGAAGAAGGCGACCGCCCTGCCGTGGCAGCGCTTCTACACCGACGGTCCACTGACCGGCATCTGGGACCGCTACCCGGTACCGGACCTCTTCACGGGTGACCTGCGACGCCGTGTGGTCGAGGATCCGACACTGACAACGTGGAACGCGATCACGCACTCGGTGTGGGAGGAGCGCGTGCGCAAGAATCCGAACCTCACTCCGATGGGTGTGGTGGAGTCGGTGTCACTCCCGTTCGGCTGAGGGTGAGGGGTCGGGAGCGGATCCGGTTGACGCATCGGGATCCCGTGCATAGACACGGGTGAGCGCCCGCTCCTGGACCACGAAGCGGAACATCGAAGATGCGATGATGCCGATCGGCCGTGCGAACGCACCCGTGACCCCCGCCGTCAGGGCACCGAGAAGGGACACCGGACTCTCCAGCCATGCGATGAAGGCGAGCCTTCGTTCGTCTCCGCTGCCGAGCAGCTCGTTGATCTGGAGGAAGACGGCCGAGGTTGCGATGTTGCCGATGATCGTCACCGCGACCAGCCCGGACAGGATGTACGCCGAGGGGACGAGCAGAGTCATCGGGTTGAACGCCCAGTCCCAGCCTGCCACGACCAGGTATCCGACCCCCGCGATCCCCATGAGGGCGAGGTACCGGTTGCTCGTCCGTCTGGCCGTCACAAGATCGAGATCCATGCCTGCACGCATCGACCGCGGGGCGAGGACCGCGGTGAGTCCCGCAGCCAGCACCAGGATCGGCTGCGCGACGACGCGCGCCGATTCGGCGTACCCCAGAGCCTCGGGGCTCGCGAGGGAGGCGATGATGGCGGCCACGGCGAAGCCGGTGAAGGACGGGGCCGCCGCGTGGAGGACGAGCCACACGCCCTTGTTTGCCAGCGGCCGGAATCTCAACCGCCCCGGCGCACGGGCGTCAATGCTGTACACCGAGACCACCCACGCGTAGCTCAGCGATACGGCGTTGGCGACGGTCAGTGCCCCGAACGGGATCCAGGCGATCGGAACGTCGAGGACGAGCAGCACCACCACACCCACCGCGACCGCGACGAATTGGACGACCGATACGAATGCCGCACGCCATGACAGGGCCGCGATGTGCAGCATCTTGCGGACATGATCCTGGATCGGCGACAGGACGATCGCGGCTGCGGATGTGATGAGCAGGGTGAGACTCACGTCCTCCGAGGCGTAACTCAGGGTGACCGCCCATGCCACGATCGCACCGAGCGATCCGACAACGGCGGGACCAAGTCCCAACCTGATGCTCTGGTTCAATATCGACAGCCGTTCCGATGTGGGGAATGACACCGCTTTGACTTCGGCAGGGGTGAAGATCAGCTGTCGCGGGAGCACCGTGCCGGCCATGAACGCCGTGAAGTACACCGCGTATACGCCTCGGTTGACGTCATCGAGGAGATTGACGGCGGTGAGACCGACGACGAACGTCGCAAGCGAGGCGAAGGCGCTGTCCACGATGCCCGCGGGGAGGCGACGCCGATAGCTTCGTTCCTCGATCAAGCCTGTCCCCTCCCAGTCGAGTCGCTGCTTGATGCTATCCCAGCGCCCCGCGGCCCATCGTCGACCCTTCCGTTCCGGAGTCAGACCACAACCGAGCTGCCGTGGCCCGGCCCACGCGAGGCAGGCTACTCGGGCACCGCCACCACGGCGTGTAGGCGCTCCGTCACGCAGCGCTTCCTCGATGTCGTGTTCTAGCCTGCGTGGCTCGTGGCAATGGCGGAAAGGGCGGATTCGTGGCCCACGTGATCGGGCGAGGCATCGTGGGCACCAACGCGTTCGAATCACTCACTTGGACTTCCGCATTGCTCGCCACAGATGGATCGGGCCGAACTCCGCTCCTCTCAGCGTCCGGATGGCACAATCACGCTCGACACCGTTCACGCTGATGGATGTGACGATGTCCAGGAACCGGACCAAAGGGAGGCGGTCGAGAAGGTGAAGATCCTCATGCTGCACAACCGGTACCAGATTCCCGGCGGCGAGGACGTCTCCACGCACATGCAGGTCGATCTGCTCCGCTCCGCGGGCCATCACGTCGAACTCTTCGAGGATTCCAACGACAGGGTGGACGAGATCGGCGTCGTCCGGTCCGCGGCAAAGGCGATCTGGTCCGTGGAGGCCCATCGAACGGTGAAACGCCTCCTCGACGCGGACCGATACGACCTCATGCATGTGCAGAACTTCTTCCCGCTGCTCAGTCCTTCGGTGTACTACGCCGCGCGATCGGCCGGGGTACCGGTGGTCCAGTCACTCCGAAACTTCCGCCTCGTGTGCCCCGAGGGCATGCTGTTCCGCGACGGGCGAGCCTGTTTCGACTGCGTCGGCAAGGCCGTTGCGTGGCCCGCCGTCGCCCACGCCTGCTACCGGGACTCCCGAGCCGCGTCTTCGGTCGTCCTCGCCATGGATACGGGTCATCGGATCGCCGGCACGTGGCGGCGGATGGTCGATCGCTACGTCACCCCCTCAGCCTTTGCAGCGCAGGTGTTCATCGGGGCGGGTTGGGATCCGGGCTCGATCACGACCATCCCCAACTTCATCCACCCCGATCCGGGTGTCGGGACGGGCGACGGGGGGTTCGCCCTCTACGCCGGACGCCTCGCCCGGACCAAGGGAATCCCCGTGCTCCTCGAGGCCTGGAAGGGTCTCTCGTATCCGCTGAGGATCATCGGGGATGGCGACCTCCGGCCGCTGGTCGAGGAGGCAGCACGGGAGAACGACTCCATCACGTACCTCGGCAGCATCACCATCGACGAGACGCTGACGATGATGGGGGCGGCTCGGTTCATCGTCGCTCCGACTCAAGGGATCGAGAGCTTCGGGCGTGTCGTCGCCGAGGCCCAGGCCGGCGGAACCCCTGCGATCGCGTCAGACCTCGGCGGCCTGTCCGAATTGGTCGAGGACGGTGTCACGGGCTGCCTGTTCCCTGCCGGGGACGCCAATGCCCTCCGGCACCGTGTCACTGACATGTGGGATCGAGCGCCCGGAATGCGCTCCGCGGCTCGTGCGAGCTTCGACGCGAGGTTCTCATCAAGGCCTGCACTCGAGAGCTGGGAGCGGCTGTACGGAGACGTAGCGGCCGATCACTGACCATGACGGCGCCCAGTGACCCCGGACACCGAAACCACGATTCCACTCGTCGAGGTGTCAGTCGACCCGCCCTGAAGCGCTGTCACCCGATGCCATCGGACCGAGGCCTTCGGTCGATTCGGGACCGGCGGGCTCTTCGTAGACGGATCGGAGTGCCGCACCGTGGAATGCATAGCGAGCCGTCGAACCGGCGAGGAAGCCCAGGGGCCTGGCAAATGCCCCGGTCACACCTGCTGTGAGGCCGATGAGCAGGGAGATAGGGCTCGAGGCCCATGCGATACCCGCAAGCCGACGCTCTCGGTGAGCACCCAGGAGTTCGTTCACCTGGAGGAAGACACCAGAGACCACCACATTGCCGATGACGGTCAGCGCGACGAGACCAGGGACCACGTAGGCGGATGGAACGAGGAACACCATCGGATTGAGCACCCAATCCCACCCGGCGATCGCCACGTACCCGAGGCCAGAAGCAACAATGATCACCATGTAGATCTTCCGCGTCCTGGCGGCGGTTGCGCGGTCCCTGTCCATCGCCGCACGCATCGATCGGGGCGCAAGGACCGCGGTGAGGCCCGCTGCAAGGACGAGAATCGGCTGAGCCACGACCCTGGCCGACTCTGCGTAGCCGAGGTCCTCGGGGCTGGCCAGGGCCGCGATCGTCGCCGCGACGGCGAACCCGGTGATCGCCGGTGCGGCGGCGTGGATGACCAGCCAGACTCCCTTCCTCGAGAGCTCGAGGAACGAGAGGTGATGGGGCGCATCGTCGTCGACGCTGTACCGGCCCACCACCCACGCGAACGTCAGGGACACAGCATTGGCGACGGCGAGGGCGCCGAAGGGAATCCATGCGACAGGCACATCCATGACCATGGCGCTCCCCACAGCGAGCACGACGGCTACGAACTGGACGATCGACACCCAGGCTGCCCTCCACGACCACGCCGCGATGTGGAGCATCCGTCGGACATGGTCCTGCATCGGTGACAGCACGATCGTGATCGCCGTGGTTGCCATGAGCGCAACGCTCACATCGGCCGTCGCGTAGCCCGAAGTAACGACATACGCGATGACCGCCGACAACGCTCCGACGATCCCGGGGGTGACGCCCAACACAATGCTGTGGCGAATCACCGACAGCCGCTCCGAGTTCGGGTACGAGACCGCCTGCACCTCTGCCGGTGTGTAGATGAGGTTCCTTGGCAGGACGGTGCCGAGCATGAACGCCGTGAAGTAGACGGTGTAGACACCCCGGTTCACGTCATCGAGGAGATTCACCGCGGCCAGCCCGACGGCGAACGTCGCAAGGGACGCAAACGCACTGTCGAGGAACCCGGCCGGAAGGCGTCGCTTGTAACTCGATTCCTGACGTGCCAACCGATCTCCTCAGCCTGACGTTCTCATGGTGTGTCCGCGCCCGAGCCTCGGCTCGCGGCGGCGCGGCACCTCATGAATCGACGGGTTGAGACTACGGCTTGAAGCTTCCTTGGGAGTCGAGTCCGTAGTTGCGCCAGGACGACCACGACACACGGCCGCCGCCCCACTCCCAGTCGACACCACCTGAGTAGGTGTTCTTCTGGAAGTCGTTGCCATCGGAAAAGACCATCTTCGAGCCGATGTCCTCAGCTGCGCCCGAACGTCCGGAGTCGATGATCACATTGCCGGTCACCACGTTGTTGCGTGTCGTGTACGGGCCGTAGGCGCCCGAACCACGGCTCTGTTGAACCATCGTGATTCCGTTGTAGTTGTCCTCGACCCGGTTCCCCGTGATCGTGACTCCGCCCGACGACGACAGGGTGATCCCCCCGCCCCACAGCCACGCTTGCTGGCCGAATCCGTTCCGGCGGATGGTGTTGTTTCGGATCGTCGCGTCGTAACTGATCTCGTGGAAGATCCCTGAGGCATGGTTGTCCTCGACGAGGTTGCCCTCATAGAGGGTTCCGATGTTGTCGTGGTCGGTCCACAGGCCCGGCCCATGGTTGTGATGGGAGAAGTTCCCGCGCACAACGAGTCTCGTGGTGGCCCAGAACTTCGTTCCGCCGGCCTCGAAGCCCCAGCGATGCTTCGCCTCCCAGTTGTTGTAGGCGATCTCGTTGTTCTCGACGAACGAATCGGTCGAGTACGCCACTGAGATCCCCATCTGCTCGTTGTGGTTCGTATTCTGCGTACGAGATGACTTCCTGGTATCGTCGGG
>JAWOGV010000223.1:0-8151 GCA_046496605.1 Acidimicrobiia bacterium
CGTGCCCGCAGGTGATGTCCTGGCCGTCGTGACGAGCGCCGCTGGGCCGTACCTGGAGGACGTTCGTGTGTTCGACGTGTTCCGCGGACCGTCCATCGGCACAGGCCGCAAGTCGATCGCCCTCGCGCTCCGACTTCGGGCTCCGGATCGCACGCTGACGGAGGACGATGCCGGTCCGATTCGGCGGGCGATCGCCGAGGCAGTTCGGGACACGGTCGGCGCAGAGTTGCGGGGCACCGTCTGATCGATCAGCGCCTCGTGATGTTGTTGGCGGGCACCGTCACCGATGTCGCACCACGGCTGCTCGGTTCGACGGTGACGACCTCGATCGACGGAGCGACCGTGAGCGTCCGGCTCACCGAGGTCGAGGCGTATGGTGGCGAGTCCGACGCCGCGAGCCACGCGTACCGCGGTCCCACGGTGCGCAATGCCCCGATGTACGGGCCGCCTGGCACCCTGTACGTCTATCGAAGCTACGGCGTGCACTGGTGCATGAACGTGACGGTCGGGGCGGTCGGGGACCCGGCAGCCGTGCTGTTGCGGGCCGGGACCGTGGTGGAGGGTCTCGATGTCGTCATCGAGCGGAGGAAGCGGACGGATCACCTCACGGACGGCCCCGGCAAGCTGTGCCAGGCGCTCGGTGTCGACGGCTCCCTCACGGGTTCGAGCGTCGGTGTGGTGGTCAGGTTCACACCGGGCGGATCCCTCGATGCAGAGAAGATTCGCGCAACGCCCCGCATCGGCATCACGAGGGCAGTGGATCGACCGTGGAGGTTCATCCTCACGGAGGATCGCGCACGGTGACCGCTCCGTTCGACATCTCTCTCGGTTCCGGGGCGGGACCCGGTCAGAGCGGTGCAGGGGCTACCCTCGCTCCACGATGCGTGACCCTTCCGAACAATTCGAATACCTGACGCGGACGGTCGATGTCGCCCTCCCCGAGGGTGAGCTGCTCCGGCAGCTCGAGAAGGGTCGGCCCCTTCGTGTCAAGCTCGGCATCGATCCGACCGCCCCCGACGTCACGCTCGGATGGGCGGTCGTGTTCAACCTCCTGCGTGCGTTCCAGGAGGAGGGGCACATCGCCGTCCTCATCCTCGGAGACTTCACCGCCAGGGTCGGCGATCCGGCAGGCAAGAGTGCAACCCGTAAACGACTCTCCGACGATGAGGTCAACCGCCACGTCGACGCGTGCCTCCCGACGGTACGGTCCCTGCTGCTCGAGGATCGACTCGAGATCAGGCGGAACTCCGAGTGGCTCGGTGCCATGGACATGGCCGATGTCCTCGAGATGACCGCCCAGGTCACCGTGTCGCGGTTGATGGATCGCGATGACTTCGCGTCGAGGTGGCGCGCCCGCGAGGCGATCTCGATGATCGAGCTCATGTACCCGCTCCTCCAGGGGACGGACTCCGTCGCCGTCGAAGCGGACATCGAGATCGGTGGCAGCGACCAGCTGTTGAACCTCCTGATGGGAAGGGACCTCCAGGAGCGTGCGGGCCAGGAGCCGCAGTCGATCGTGACGACGCCACTGCTCGTCGGAACCGACGGAACGGCCAAGATGTCCCAATCGCTCGGCAACTACGTCTCGGTGAGCGATCCTCCCGAGGAGATGTTCGGGAAGACGATGTCGATTCCGGACCACCTCATGCCACAGTGGTACCGCCTCGCAGCGGGAGCGCCACCGGAGGAGGTCGCACAGCTCGAGGTGGGCCTCGAGGACGGATCGGTGCATCCGGGGGAGGCCAAGCGCGACCTCGCGAGACGCATCGTCGATCGCTACTGGGGCCAGGGTGCCGGAGTTGGGGCCGAGAGCCACTTCGACATGCTCTTCCGGGACAGGACCGCACCCGCCGACCTGCCGACGCACTCGGTGGGTGACGAGGGCGAGGTCTGGGTCCCCAAGCTGCTCGCCGACACCGGTCTCGTCACGTCGACCAGCGAGGCCCGCAGGATGATCGCGCAGGGCGCGGTGAGGATCGACGGTGTCCCGCTCACGACCGAGACAGCCAGTCGTGGCGACCTCGTCGGAACCGTCCTTCAGGTCGGCAAGCGAAGGTTCGTACGCCTCGTCTGAGAGGCAGACGTACCCGCTTCCCTCTCGGGCTTGCCTCCCCGGAAGTCCCTAGAAGCCGTTCTCCTCGAGCCACTGTGCGGCGATGTCGTCGGCATCCTCGTTGTCGATGTCGAACTGCTTGTTCATCGCCGTCAGGTCCGCCGTCGTCAACTTGGAGCTCACCTCGTTCAGGACGGCAACGATCGCGTCCCCGTATGCCTCGATGAGCTCCGTGGACAGCACGGGGACGACATTGTCCGCTGCGAGCATGTTGAGGTCATCCTCGAGGAGGACGAAGCCACGGTCGGCGATGACCCCGCTCGTCGAGAACAGGATGGCGACATCGATCTGGTCTGCTTCCAGTGCCTGCACGGTGATCTGGCCCGCATCGAGCGGCTGGAACGTGCGGCTCATGTCGAGCCCGTAGACCCTGGCGAGGCCGGGGATGCAGAATGGATTCGTCTCACAGTCGGGTGGACCCCCGAGCACGAGATCGGCGCCATTCTCCGCGAGATCACTCAACGAGGCGATCCCGAGGGAGGTCGCGGTGTCGGGGGTGATCACGAACGCGTTGGTGTCCACCGCGTCCGACGGATCGAGTGCGACGATCCCGAGGTCTGCCAGGCGTCCGTTCAACAGATCTGTCGTCTGCTGTGCATCCCCCGTCGCCTCACCCGCCCTGTCGTTGAGGAATTCGAGCATCGACGCGGCATATTCCGGCGAGAGGTTCACGTCACCGGCTTCGAACGCCCCGAGCAGGAGGTCCCTGAACCCTCCCACTGCCTGGACGCGGGTGGTGAATCCCGCCGCCTCGAGTGCTCCTGCGTAGATCTCGGCGAGGATCGCGCTCTCTCCGAAGTCCTGAGATCCGATGATGACCTCGGGGCCCTCGTCGGGGCCTGCGTCATCACCCGACCCGCAGGCGGTCGCGACGAGCGCGATCGCCACGAGGGTCGCCCCGATGACGCCTCTGCGGTGTATCCGCATGGGTATCTCCTTCTCATGGTCGTCGTAGTTTCGGTCGGGCCGAACCCGTGGGGGCATCGCCGCGTCCAACGTCAACCTAATGCTCGGTCGATCTCTTCCGGACGGTCGATCAACGGCCGCTCGATGGCTGGTCGAGGCCGGGAGTCACATGCCCACGCTCTACAACCCCACGCTGGACAACCCCACGCTGGACAACGTGGGATGGCGCAGGCTCGGGCGGGCGCAGCACACCTCCGCACCCACCCCTCATCGGATCCGTCCTGTGCTCGAGCCACCCGAAACCGAGTTCGGTCACGACCGCGAGGAGCGCCACGAGCAGGCCCCCGACCAGTATCAGGACATCGTCGCCCTGTGCGAAGCCATCGATGATGTATCGCCCGAGGCCGCCGAATCCGACGACCGCCCCGAGGGTCGCCGTGGCGATGACGGCAACGGCGGCCGTGCGGATACCTGCCATGATCAGTGGAAGGCCGAGGGGGATCTCGACGCGGCGAAGGATCCCGACCTCTGTCATCCCCATCCCGCGCGCAGCCTCGACGAACGCAGGGTCGACTTCACTCACGGCCGTGTAGGCGTTGACGAACATCGGGGGCATCGCAAGGAGGATCAGTGCGATCAGCGTCGCCCAGAATCCGAGGGGGGACACCAGGAACCCGATGGAGAGCGTGATCGGGAACATCACGCCCACGATCCCGAACGAGGGAATCGCCCTCCCGACGTTGATCGCCGACACGGCAACGAGGCCCCCACGACGAACATGGCCGAGCAGTACCGCCGGGGGGAGCGCCACGACGACCGAGATCGCGATACCGAGGGCGGAGATCGACACGTGCTGCCACGTTCGCATGAGCAGTCCCCTGGGACCCGTCCAGTTGGTCGGTTCGAGGAACCAGGCCACGACGTCACCGAGGAAGTCCATCAGGAGGCCGCCCTCGATCGGGCCCAGGGCGTGGCGCGTCGCTCGAGGCCGACCAGCGCCGCATCCACCACGACGGCCATGAGGACCGACAGCACGGTACCGACGAGTGCCTCGGTCAGGAAGGCCCTCCGAATGCCGCGCAGGATGAACACGCCGTACCCGCCCTGGCCGATGAGCACGGTCACCGTGACGAGCCCGATGGTGGTGACGGCAGCGATGCGGACACCGGCGAAGATCGCAGGAAGGGCGAGCGGGAGCTGGACGTTCATGAAGGCCTGGCGCGAGGTCATCCCCATCCCGCGTGAGGCCTCCAGCACATCTGGCGACACACCGTCGACCCCTGCGACGATGTTCCGGACCAGGATCAAGAGCGTGTACGACACCAATGCCACCTGCGCGGTGGTCATGCTGAGACCCCAGATCGGTACGAGGAATGTGAAGAGGGCCAGGGACGGGATCGTGTAGAAGATTCCCGTCACCCATGTGATCGGCGTATAGGTGCGTCGCCAACGAATCGCGATCAGCGACAGCACCATCGACACCACGAACCCGACGCTTACAGCGATACCGGTCAAGACGGCATGTTCCAGTGTCGCCTCGACCATGTCATCGATGTGGGTGCCGATCCAACCCCAGTCGATCAGGGGGCCGGAACCCTGGGCGATCAGGCTGCTGGCTGCGAGGATCAATGGATGATCTCCCTCCCGATCGTCTCGGCCGTCAGCATGCCGACGTAGCGATCGTCGTCGAACACCGCAGCGACGCTCGTACGGGAGCTGACGACCACATCGAGGGCATCGAGCAGCGACGCGTCGAGGGAGAGCCTCGAGCGGAAGGGACGCATGGCCCCCAGGGGAAGCCCGCCACCATCACCGAGATCAGCCGCGTCGATCCAGCCCTCGAGGCTCCCCGCGGTACCGATCCCGATCCAGTCCACCCCATGACGTGCCATCACTGCGCGGGCGTCGTCGATCGTCGAGTCACGGCCGACGACAGGCCCCTCGGCGAGTTCGGCAGTGCGTATCGGGATCAGCGAGAGCCGTTTGAGCCCCCTCTCGGGACCCAGGAAGTCCATCACGAAGTCATTGGCGGGAGCCTCGAGGATCCGCATCGGTGTGTCGTACTGCTCCAGGATCCCGCCGAGGTTGAGGATGGCGATCCTGTCGCCGAGCTTGATCGCCTCGTCGATGTCGTGGGTCACCATCACGATCGTCTTGTGCAGACGCTCCTGGAGGGCGAGGAACTCGTCCTGGAGCTTTCCCCGCACGATGGGGTCGACTGCTCCGAAGGGCTCGTCCATCAACATCACGGGCGGGTCGGCGGCAAGTGCCCTCGCCACCCCGACGCGTTGGCGTTGACCGCCGGAGAGCTCGGAGGGGTATCGGTCCCTCATCGAGGGATCGAGATCAACCACCTCGAAGAGCTCATCGATCCGTGCCATGGTTCGCTTCCTGTCCCATCCGAGCAGGGCAGGCACCGTCGCGATGTTCTGCTCGATCGTCCGGTGGGGGAGAAGGCCGATCTGCTGGATGACATACCCGATCCCGCGCCGAAGCTCGGGAGCGCTGACCTCGGTGATGTCCCTGCCGGCCACGGTGATCGTGCCGCTGGTCGGGTCGATGAGGCGATTGATCATCTTGAGGGTCGTGGTCTTCCCGCAGCCGGACGGTCCGACGAGCACGACGATGTCTCCCTCATCGACGTCGAGCGTCAGGTCGGTCACGGCGGGGTCCGCCGAGCCGTCGTAGACCTTCCCGACATTGCGCATCCGGATCATCGGTGTCGTCGTCACGCCCGGCAGCCTACGCAGGCACGCGTCCGACGACGACCCAATGTGTGACATGCGAGGAGCTGGCGACCGGGCACGGGTACGATTCCGATCACGAAGCCCGGAGAAGGATGCATGAGACGGCTCGCACCGCTGTTGTTGATCGGAGTCCTGGTGATCGGTGCATGCGACTCCATCGAGCTGCCCACAACCACCACGCTCGGATCAGGAACCGAGGCGCCCGGCACCACCGAGGCGCCCGGCACCACCGAGGCGCCCGATACCACCGAGGCGCCCGGCACCACCGAGGCGCCCGGCACCACCGAGGCGCCCGGCACGACCGATGCACCGGACGCACCGGATGACGAACGGGAGACCCCGTGGTGGGTGCTGATCATCGTCGGAATCGGGCTCGTGCTCGTCGTGTCCGCCCTCACGCGACGCGGATCGCGCCAGGCCGCCGTCACGTCCCGGCCGTTGACGTGGAAGGACAACGCGCGACGCGGCTATGCGGAAGCCCGGTGGCTCTACGACGCCCTCGATGAGGACATGGCCGTCTGGCGAGGGAACGCAACGTTCGACCGGACGGCGGACGTCGGCGCGACGGCCGCCACGAGCCGCGCAGAGACGTGGGGGGATCTCCAGCGACGACAAGGCGATGCCTCCAACGCCCTGTACGCGCTCGAGGCCGCCGCTCCCGATGGGCGAACCGCCGAAGCGGCACGTCGGGTGATCTCCACGATGCGCACGACCCGTGAGATGGTCGATGCACGGGCCGAGGCCCGATTCGCGTACCGCACGGCGGACGCCGCCGGGGTTCCCCCGAATGACCTCATCGAAGCACGCGATCGGGAGGTCCGGTCCTCGAGGAACCTGGCCGAGGCGCGAAACGCCTATGCGAAGGCGCTGACGGACCTCTCCACCCTCGTCTGAGCGCTCACACCGAGCCGAGCCGTGCGAGGTCGACGTTGCCGCCCGACACGATCACGCCGACCCGCCTTCCCGCAAACCTCTCGGGATTCGCGAACACCGCTGCGAATGCCGTTGCCGCGGACGGTTCGATGACCTGCTTGGTCCGTGTGACCACGAACCGCATCGCTTCGAGGATCGCCTCCTCATCCACGGTCAGGATCTCGATGCCGTGTGCGGACAGGATCGCGAACGCAGCTTCACCGATACCCGTGAGCAGCCCATCGCCCACGCTGAGCGACCCTGTGGCCGGATACCGGATGCCGTCGCGGAGGGATCGGGCAGCGTCGTCGACGACGTGGGGTTCAGCGCCAACGGCCCCGATCCCGTTCTCGGAGCAGACGATCGTCGTCCCGGAGAGCAGCCCGCCACCTCCGATCGGCGTGATCACGACCTCCAGGCCCGCGATGTCGGCGACCAGCTCCAATGCCGCCGTTCCCTGTCCGGCGATGACCATCGGATCCTCGAAGGGGTGGACAAGCGTCCTGCCCGTCTCTGCGACGAGCTGTTCGACGACGGCATCGCGATCGGATTGCGCGCATGTGACGATGGTGGCCCCGTAGCCCTCGACCGCAGCAACCTTGACCTTTGGCGCGTGGTCGGGCATCACGATGATCGCCGACGTGCCCGCCACGGATGCTGCGTAGGCGAGCGCCTGGCCATGGTTGCCGGAGCTGTGGGTCACGACTCCACGGATGCGGTCGGCATCCGAAAGGGACAGCACTGCGTTCATCGCACCGCGCGCCTTGAAGGCCCCCACCTTCTGGAGGTTCTCGGCCTTGCAGAAGACGGTTGCCCTTGCGCGTTCGTCGATGAGCCTGCTCGTGAACACCGGCGTTCGATGGATCAGGCCGGTGAGGCGCTCGGATGCCTTCAGCACGTCTCCGTACGATGGCAGCGGCTTCATGCGGGGACCTCCGTGCATCGGATCCTCACATCCCCGGTTCCGACCGCATACAGGCCGACACCTACGGCAGCGAGGGCGTGCCACGCGGCGTGGGGTTGGAGGAATGCCGACGGATCACAGAGGGGGCCACCTGTGCGGCCGGCGACGAGGAGCGCAACGGCGAGTCCGAAGGAGACCAGCGAGAGTGCGTACCACGGCCGTCCGGGGGATCCGACCCTGCGAAGGATGATGTCCCCAGCGACGAGGATGGCAATGCCGAGCGCTGCCAGACCGTTCGTGAATCCGGGGAACAACGCGAGCGCCACTCCGGAGATGATCGCGGCTCCTCCAACGGATCCCCACACCGTACGGGGCGTCAATCCGAGACCTGCTCCGAGATTGGCGAAGCCGACGACGAGGATTGCGACGAGGAACGTGATGTCGTGGGCGAAGTTGCTGATGGTGGTCTGGGGCCCGTGGTACAGGAACGAGCCGATTCCCGTGGCGACCAGAGCTCCCACGAGCACCCATCGCACGGCGTGCTCGTGGCCCCTGGCCAGTCGCGCCCA
>JAWOGV010000268.1:0-11564 GCA_046496605.1 Acidimicrobiia bacterium
ACGAACAGCACCACGATGACGCCGAGGACGATGAAGACGATGGCTGCATCCGACACCGGCGGCAGTGTACGGACGGGTCAGGACGGACACGCCGAACCGGATCTACGACGGCGTCCCCGCGCGATCGGGGCTCATCACCGCTCTCAGCTGCGCCTCGGACGGGGCGCCTTCGTGACCGGCGTCGGCGAAGGAGATGCGGCACGCCAGGCCGATGGGGATTGGATCGGAGAACGGGTCGACACCGTCGAGGAGGATGGTCGGTGAACCCCAGAACCCCACCGCCTCCGCCTTCTCGAGGGTTTCGATCTCATCGAAGAGGATCGACTCAGCCTCCTCAGGGAGGACCGCGGTGATTCGGTGACGGGCGAGCTCCCAGTTGGGGCAACCGTCGAAGTGCTGTACAACGATCTCCATCATGTCGCACCAACTGCACCGCGGACGCTTCCACTCCCAAGATCGTCCTGGCGCCGGTTCTTTCGCTTGACGTTCCATCGGGCATCGACGCCGACACTGGCAGGGCTCCCGGCACCCACGTTGATGCGTCGGTGACGTTGACGTTGGCGCTCCCCAAGACCGGACTCGACACTGCGGCTGCCGGCGCCGTCACCCTCGTCGACATCGGCATTCCCCGAGAGGTCTACCTGCGAACGGGCATCGATGTTCCGCCGGCCATCTTCGGCGATCGGTACCGCATACCCCTCAGGCCGAGCTGAGAACCGACTTCCATGATCGACCTCGACGAGGGCGGCGTCAGAACCCGTGAACGCCGTCATGTCACTACGGGTCAGCGGCGAAGGTATCCGCTGCAGCGTCACGGTCGACCAGCCGAATGACCCTGTACCCGGTCTCGACCACACCCCTGGTGCGGAGTTCGGCGAGCGCCTCATTGACGGATTGGCGGCTGGCGCCGAGAAGCGTCGCGATCGCAGCCTGCGAGAGGTGAACCTCACCGCTTGCATCGACCTCGTCGAGGATGAGGCCGGCAACCTGCTCGAGGACCGTTCGGTGCATCAGACTGAGGACACGCCGTTGCGTCTGCTCGAGCTGGGTCAGCCCTGCTACGAGCCACCTCAGCGCGATGACGGGTCGTCGGAGGAGGAGGGGGATCAGGAGGTCCCTTTCGAGACGGAGCGCTGTCACGGCGTCGATGGCTCGTGCCGACTGTATGTACGGTTCGTCCCGGAACAAGGCGATGTCCCCGATGACCGACCCCGACTTGGCCCTCGCGACAATCATGGCGTCGGAGCGGCTTCCGCGGTACAGCTCAACGCTTCCCTTCTGGATGACGTACGCAGCCGTTGATGGCTCACCCTCGCGGAAGAGGTGCGTCCCCGGGTACTTCGTGACATAGGTGCCGGCAGTGTCGAGCGCGACGAGGTCGTCGGGGCTGAGCAGGAGGTAGTCGGTCCGGCCGAACGAGCGTGCAAGCCACGCGTAATGCTGGACGAGCTGGCGTTCTGCCGGGTCGGGCTGCTCGGCGCGACCACCCGCCGCAACCGGGCGTCCCGTGCTCACGTGGCCCCGAGGCTGGGGGATGCCACGTCGAACACGGCTCGAGCGAAGGTGGCGAGCCTGGAGGGGCCGTCGGGGTCGGATTGCACGGCGGCATATGGCAACAAGGTGCCCTGCCAACCCTCCGTGTGCCATGTCGCGCCGTCGGGCAGGGGTGTGTCGATGAGGGTCTCGTCGAACGGCCACGGGTTCGAGTAGAAGTAGGGTTCGTCGCCGGCCGGATAGAAGCCGAGGTTCAGCTGTGACGGCAACGCGACCCCGTCGTGTTCCTCGGTGCGGGTTCCGAACCATTCGAATGCCAGGTCGAAGTTGTGCGGCCACACCTGGATCGGGCCGACGCGGTCGCCCAGCGTCACCCGGTGGCGCTCGAAGATGGCCGTCACGTCCACGAACGCATCGAAGTACGCGGCGGCTGCAGCCGGATCGTACGTTCGGGCATCGTCATTCTCGAACCGGTCGCGCTCGTATACATCGGGGAGACCGAACTCGGCCGTGATCGAGGCCAGGGCCGCACCCATCTCGGTGGCCGTTCGCCCATCCCGGAGGTCTGTGGTACGCACTTCGCCCCCGCTCGATCGCACGACGATCTCGTGGTGCTTGACGTCCATCGCGATCGCCATCGCCCCTCCTCCCGGGAGCGGGATGAGGTCGGTCACCAATCCCTCCGGCCGTACCTTGAGGCTGATGTGCCACCAGTTCGGATGGGGGGTGCCGTGCGCCCTCGGGACGGCGCCAACTGCCTTCGCATAAGCGTGCAGCGTGGCTCGCGTTGGCTCGAAATCGGGGCGCAGGGCCGGAAGACCGGTGCCACTCATCAGGGTTGCTCCTCATCGATCGCAGGTGCCGATGTCAACCCACTGGGGCATCGGACCATTCCGACGTGAACGATCGACCACCCGACGCATCAGTTCCGATCGCCGCGGAGAGGCACCTGTCCGGCGCGGTCAGGAGGAACTCATCCATCCGGGAGGTGGTCTACCGAAGTGCTGCGGAGTCGAAGGAGGCCCTTCGGAGGCGCCGTCGTCCGACGCTGATGGCGAGGACGGACTCGGTACCAGCCGGGAGGTTTCACCGACGAGGTCCGTTCCGGGTCGGTAGGTGGACCATGCGAACCAGAACGTGTCGAGGTGGTGGATGCGCTCGAGCCTCGCTCCGGCGAGCGGGCCGGCGATCGCCGTGCCTGTGATGTCCCACTCCGTGCCTGACTCGGAGTCGACGAACCGATCGCCACTCGCCTCGAATACGAGGCGGGATCCGTCAACGGTCGATCGGAAGACCCCCACGGAACCGACGTCGCGTCCCGAGATCAGCCGGCGGGTCTCGAGCGCGGTCACCTGTCCCGGTAGCCAGAGGATGACCACGGGCTCATCCCCGACGGCTGTGTTCGTGGCGTTTGCTTCCCCGCCGGAGATCGCGTCGAGCGTCCACGCCGAAGCGGCGTCTCCGTGCGCGACACCGATGACCCGCTCCTTGGCCCGTGCACGTGTGTCGAGCGTGCCGCGAAACAAGAAGGGAGTCGACTCCGGGTTGTCATAACCGACGTACGGGTTCTCGCCATACGGGAACGCGAAGCCCGTCGCGGCCCTGTCGAGGACGAGTCCCTCGGGGAAGGCCTCCTTGAACGACGACCAGGCGAGCAGTGGCGATGACAGTGGTTTGAGCTCGCGGCCCGTGAGTGTGCCCGCCACGGCCCGGCCATCGAAGTGCGTCCAAAGGGATTCGGTTGCGCGGTCGTACATCACGAGGGCCGACGCATACAGCCGCCCCGACGTCCCGAACGTGATCTCGATCCCATCGATGACACGCGCGTAGCTGACTGCGCTGTTGCACAGCGGGCAGTACGTCACGGCCACCGGAACCCCACCCACCGTGTCGTTGACGATCTCATGCCACAGCAGCACCTGGACCGGGTATGCGTGGACATCGCCGTCGATCTCGAGGTACACCACCGGTTCCTCGTCCGCGAGCCAGGTGTCGGCGGCGGCGATCGGGATGAACTCGGGACTGTCGATCGAAGGGATACCGTCCGGTGGCGGGCCGCCGGAGATGATCTCGGAGGGATCGAGCAGAGGGACCGGCAACGCCGGATGCGTCATGTCGTCGAGTGCTGAGGGGCCTGCGGGCAGCGTTCGCTCGATCCCGGTCGCACGCGGCGTCACGACCCGTCCAGCGGAAGGGCCGGCGTCGCCCACCGAGTCCGCTCCGCCGCTACAGGCCACGGCGATCATGGCGATCGCAGCGATCATGACCGAGGTCCGCGCTCGCATGGCTCCATCAACCGAGCTGCGGCGCATTCGGACGGGTGATTGTCGCATTTCCGACCATTGCCTCACACCGGCACTTGGACATTGCGACGAACTGCGGCGTTGCCGGGTCAACGGCTCGAGGCATTGTCGGTTTCCGGTCAATCTCTCGATGCTTCGTCGTTGCAGGGGTTGGAGGGTTCATCATGCTCACGTCGCTCGCCGCGCCCACGACCTCCGTCGACTCGTTCGAAGTCGTCCGATCGGCCACTATCGAACCGGCAACCGCCGGTACCAGCGTAGGCCTCGAAGTCGAGGCGTTCCCGATGTCCGCGACAGCTGAGGGAAAGGATCCACGATGACCAACAACAACCGACCAGCGCCGCTCCCGTCCGAGGGTGATGACACTTCATACGACGTTGTAGTCATCGGTGGTGGTCCGGCAGGTGAGAACGCGGCGGACATCGCTGCACGGGGTGGCCTACGGGTGGCCGTCGTGGAACACGATCTCGTTGGCGGGGAGTGCACCTACTGGGCATGCATGCCATCCAAGGCGCTCCTGCGCGCAGGTGAGGCCCTCGACGCGCTGCGAAGGGTGCCAGGCGCTCGGGCCGCTGCGACCGGATCGATCGACATCGACGAGGCACTCGCTCGGCGCGACGCCCTGTCGGCCAACTGGGATGACTCGGGACAGGTGAGCTGGCTGGAAGGGGCGGACGTCGACCTTGTTCGTGGCCACGCGCGCCTCGCCGGCGAACGCCGTGTCGAGGTGACCGACGGCGAGGGCGCGGTCCGCACACTCCGGGCGGATCGAGGTGTGATCGTCGCCACCGGTTCGTCGGCGTCGTTTCCACCGATACCCGGCCTTGCGGGTGCACGCATCTGGGACAGTCGGGCCGTGACAACGGCGAAGAAGGCACCGCGGAGGCTGCTCGTCATCGGTGGGGGGGTCGTCGGTGTAGAGATGGCCCAGGCGTGGAAGTGGTTGGGCAGCGAGGAGGTCACGATCCTCGAGCTCGCCGACCACCTCCTCCCACGCGAGGAGCCATTCGCCGGGAGGGAGCTCGCCGACTCCCTCACCCGCATGGGCATCGTCGTGCACACGTCAGCCGTGACGACGGAGATCGGCCGTCTGGGCACCGACGGTCCCGTGACCGCGACCGTGGATCTCCTGGACGGGACAACGATCTCCATCGAGGCCGACGAGGTCCTCGTCTCCACCGGTCGTCGTCCGAACACAGCAGATGTCGGCCTCGAGACCGTTGGGCTGAAGCCCGGCACATACATCGACGTCGATGACCACCTCAGGGCCCGAGATGTCCCCGGCGACTGGCTCTTCGCCGTCGGCGACGTGAACGGGCGATCACTGCTGACCCACACCGGGAAGTACCAGGCTCGAATCGCGGGCGCCGTCATCGCAGGAGTGGAGACCCATGCCTGGGGCGACACCGCTGCCACGCCGCGGGTCGTGTTCACCAGCCCTGAGATCGCTGCCGTGGGTTTGACGGAGGCCCAGGCCCGTTCGCGAGGGCTCGAGGTCCACACCGCAAGCTACGACATCGGCCACGTCGCTGGCGCCGCCACGCTGGGCAAGGGCTACCGAGGTACGAGCAAGCTGGTGATCGATCCCGCCCGCGACATCATCGTCGGAGCGACCTTCGTCGGGCCACGGGTAGGTGAGCTCCTGCACGCCGCGACCATCGCCATCATCGGCGAGGTGCCCCTCGCGACACTGTGGCACGCTGTTCCGGCGTTTCCGACGCTCAGCGAGGTGTGGCTGCGTCTGCTCGAGACATACCGGGACGAGCAGGCGAGAATCTTCGTGTGAGCGACCATGTAGCGATCGAAGCAGCCGTCGCAAGGACGGTGCTATGGGTGGTGCCCGCCGCGGCGATCTTCTCCGCAGCGGGTCTCGTGGTCTCGGCACCAGCGGCGACGGATCTCTCCGCTCTCATGATCCGTCACCTCGCCGCGATCGTCGTGCTCGGCCTCGCATTGGCCAAGGACCTGTCCCGGTACCTTCCCCGTCCGTGGTTCGTGTGGCTGTCGCCGACCTCGCGGCATCTCGCCTCGGGTGCATCCGTGGTCGCGCTCACGACGGGGGCCGTCGCCCTCGTCACCCTGGCATCCTCGGCTGCGCTCCGATTCCAACCGTCTGCACAGTTCCTCCAGCTCCTCTCCGCGATGGACATCGCATGGGTCACCGCGGCGGTCCTCATCGGCGTGACGTGGCTCGCAGGTCGGCGTGCGGGCATGCTGGCGGCCGCCATGGTCGCGGTCGTCTGCGTGTGGTCGATCTGGAGCTACCTGGGTGCCGTCGGGTTCTCACCCGATGGTGGCTGGGTCGTCGACCGTGCTGCCCTGATGCGGTACGTGTTGCCCTTCGACGTCGTCGCAGCAGTCATCGCCGTTTCCACGCTCGTCCTGGGGGCGAGGAAGAGGGGTGCTGCCATGCAGCCCGCGCACCCGTGAGCGAGCTGCCGCGCTTTCATGCCGCCGACGACTCCGACGCGTTCCGGGTGGCCGTCGGATCCCGTTTCCTCGTCGGCATGGGTGGACGGCTGCTGAGCGTTCTGGCCGCCACCGGGAGTCGCCGTGTCACGCGCACAGCCGAGCGGTTGTGGGCGGCGGGCCTGAGGAAACTGGTCGACCTACGCCTCGAGACCTCCGGAATGCGCTATGTCGATCCGGAGGGCCAGTACGTGGTGGTGTCCCTCCACGAGGGATTCGCCGACGCCCTCGCCCTCCTCAGGTTGCCCCTCGACCTCCGCTTCACCGCCCGTGACGAGCTGTTCGACTGGCCCGTGCTCGGCAACTACCTTCGGGCTTCTCGCCAGGTCCGCATCGATGAGCGCCCGGGGGTGGCGGCGAGTCGCAGGCTGATGCGTGACATCCACGACGTCTTCGAGGCGGGCGAGAGCCTGGTCGTCTTCCCGCAGGGATCGATACTCGGCATCGAGGTGGCGTTCAGGACGGGGGTCTCGCGGATCGCCCGGAGCGTCGACCGCCCGCTCCTGCCCGTCGTGCTGACGGGGAGCCACACCGTGTGGGAGCATCCATTCGCCGACGCGGTTCGACTCGGGCAACGCGTGTCGATGGAGATTCTCCCCCCGGTGGCCGCAGCCGACCTCGACGACACCACGATGCGGGAGCTCGAACGAACCATGAAGGACACAGCCCTTGCCTCGTCGGTCGCCTCCCCACGGCGCTTCGTACCCGAGGAGGATGGGTGGTGGGATGGATACCGATACGAGATCGACCCGACCTTCGACGAACTCGCCCGACGAGTCGCACTGCGAAGGGCCCGCACCACCTGAGACGTCGGGCTGACCTGGACCAGGGGAGTGCTCGACCGTGTCAGACGTCCGACAATCCTCGTTCAGCGGGGATCACGCCTGTAGGAAGAGATCGGACCGCAGCGAGGTTCGCATTGCCATGAGCGATAGCCCAAACCCGGTCGTGGCCGCATGGTCGATCGTGTCGGCCCTTGCACGGGTGGCCAGACCGAACCCGCACGGAACCGCCACGATCGAGCACGAGGCGCTGGCGGGCTCACTCACGAGGCTTGCAGAGAACGGCCCCGCCGTACTCACCTCTCTCTCCGGCGAACTCGCCGAGTACCTCTCATCCGTTCGCGCGGTCGATCCCGATGCGCTGACCCGCGAGGAGGCACTGGCGCTGTGGATCAACATCTACAACGCAGGCGCACTCGTTCGCGCGGCGGATGCACAGCAGCAGGGTGCGACGTCCGTGCTCCTCGTCCCCGGTGCATTTCGCAAACCGGTCGTGCGCATCGGCGCCGAGGACCTGTCCCTCGACGACATCGAACACGGCAAGCTTCGCCGGTTCCGCGACCCGCGTATCCACGCAGCCCTGGTCTGTGGATCGGTTTCGTGCCCGACGTTACGAGGTGAGCCGTACAGCGGCGTCGCTATCGCACGGCAACTCGATGACCAGATGCGTCACTTCCTCGCATCGGGCGGCCTCATCCACGACGAGGAGCGCAATGTGGTCATGCTGTCGAGGGTGTTCATGTGGTTCGGCGCTGACTTCGTCCGGCCGAAGCGCATGCCCACGATCCTGCCGACGCGCCGCGGCGCCGTGCTGTCGGCGCTGAGCGGTTGGATCGAGCCATCGATACAGGAGTCGATCGCGACAATGGCGCCCGAAGTCGGGTTCCAGTCCTACGACTGGAGTTTGTCCTGTTCGGTGCGGTGACCATTCGGACGACCCAGGGACTCCCCACCCGACTGTCGGAGTCCTGACGATCGCCGAACGGTGATGGTCTCCACCAGCGTTGCCCTGCCATGAACATCAACAGGTCCGCCGCGCCGATCATCGCTGCCGTTGCATTCGGATCGTTGTGGGTGGCGCTCGCGCTGATCTCGCCGACCACGGCGGAGTTGACATGGGTGGGAACCGACCCCGGGACCAAGCCATCGCCAAAAAGTCGCTGAGGCGACATTTGGCACCGGTCCCTGGGGATCAACCGAGGGTGATGCGCCTACCGTTGAGTGCCTGTACGGGACGGCTGTCCTCGCCGTAGCGCGCCATGAAGGTCTCGACGGCGCTCGTCCCGACGGATCCGCGGCGTTCCATCACGATCCACGACACGTTCTCGCCGCATGGTGGCGTGGTGCGCGAGCCCTCGTAGCGGTACGCCCTCGAACCCAGCGGGATCAGCGGCTCGAGGTCGTGAGCCCCGTGCGACACCGTTGTCCCACCCTCGACGCCGGGGATGGCGGTGACCAGCGCATCGATCGGATGCTCGCCCGGTTCCGCATCCCACAGCACGGCGACCACGGCGAGGGAGCCGTCCTTCGCCATGTGGACGAAGTGGGACTCGAGATCGGCCCGCACGCCGCCGATCGGGTGCTCCGCCGGCGTGTGGAAGTGTGCCTCGACGAACTCGTACGGGGACCCGTCGTACGTCATCCCGCTGCCGGGTTCGGGCCTGATCTGGAGGGTCCAGTGGATGTCGACGAACGTGAGCGGACCGGCGTGGTACGCGAGCACCAGGTCCACCAAGGGACCCTCGACGGCCGCCCCCAGGTCGACAGGCGACTGGCGCCTTCCGGTGGCGCACTTGGCATATGCGGGGTCGAGGTCCGCCCAATGATCGGGGCCTCGGTCTCCGGAAAACGCCCAGTCAGGTCGATCCACGATCACCGGCCACACCCTAGAGCCTGGCACGCAGCCACGCTATGTCGACTGCCTGGTCCCCGGGGGTCTCGACGATCACCGGTGCACCTGCGGCTCGAACAACCCCGAGGATCAGCTCCTCGGGGATCCTTCCCTTCCCGAGGTTCTCGTGGCGATCCCGGTTCGACCCTGCCTCGTCCTTGGAGTCATTGCAGTGGACGAGGGCGATGCCCCCCACGAGTCCCGTGATGAGATCGACCGCGCCCCCGAGGTCAGCGCCGGCAGCCCACGTGTGGCACGTGTCGAGGCACACGCCGACGTCGAAGTCCCCGACCTCGTCCCACAGTGGCCCATAGTGGGCGAGATCCTGCATGACGGAATTCCCCGAACCTGCCGTGTTCTCCACGAGGATGGGGACAGCGACGTCGAAGGATTCGAGGGCTTTTCGCCAGCGCTCGAATCCGATGGCGACGTCCTCGTCCGCGCCCACGCTCCCGCCGTGGACGATCACACCTCGCGCACCGATGGCCGCGGCCGCCTCGACGGTCTGGGCGAGCGTCTTCCTCGATGGGATCCGTACGCGATTGTTCGGCGACGCGAGGTTCATGAGGTACGGCGCATGGACGTAGATCCTGATGTCCGACGCAGCGAGCTCCGCGGCATCATCCCGCGACTTGGGAGCCTTCCACTGTTGGGGATTCGAGAGGAAGATCTGGACGGCATCGGCATTGCGAGCCGCCGCCTCCTCCAGAGGTTTCACGGAGCTCACGTGTGCGCCGATGATCACGGTTCACCTTCCTGATGCGGTGCTTCATCGACCGTACCCGAATCGTCGGCACCGCGATCGACACCGTCGGGCGGTGCTGGGATCGGCCCCGACGGATCGACGTCACCTATCGATGCCATGACGGTTCCGGCCGTAGCGGCGAAGGACTCGGGGCCTGCATCGAGATCACCCTCACCACTTGTCGGCTCCCACACGACCGACGGCGGCCCCATCTGCATGATCTCCTCGACGCGTCGGTGATGCCCCAACGCTCCCTGGGCCGAGAGAGCGACGTCGGTGACGGGCTTCGTCCAATCGTGGGCATCGACACGCAGGCTGTTCCCATCCCACTCCGCTCCGATCGGATCGTCCGGCAGCGCCGAACGGTCGATCACATCGACGATGAGGTGCTCACGCAGCGATCCGTCATAGGGATCGACCGCGACATCGCTCGAAACGGATCGGACGTTTGCCCATTCGATTCGCACGTCGCGTTCGTGCGACCCGACGGCGAGCACGAGTGCAGCCTGGGTGACCTCCGCCTCCGGACGCCTCCGAACGAGCTCGGTGATCGAGCCGCCGATGAGGAGGGTTCCCATGCCCACGAGTGCCGCACCCCACACGATGTCCCCACGCTGTTGTGCCCTGCCGCGTGTCGTGAGGACATCGTTTGCCACTTCCGGAGGGGTGGAGAGCCAGTGGCCGAGCATGACGTCGACCGCACCGAGGATCAGGAGGATCCCGACGATCCCGAATGCGAACAGCCGTGCAGGGGACCGGTACACCCTCACATCAATCCTCCACGCCGAGATCGGATGGCGTCACGAGCGCCGTGTACGCCACACCGATTCCTGCCATCAGGGTCGCCGTCGCCCCACCGGATCGGTCAACGAGGGAAACGGCGTGTACCACGACCACCCCCTCGGAGCGCAATGCCTCGGTCGCCTCACGAAGGGCGGCGCCCGTGGTCGTGGTGTCCTCGAGGACCACGACACGGTCACCCGACCCGACAGGCCCCACGAGTCTTCCGCCGACACCATGGCCCTTCGACTCCTTGCGGACCGAGAACGCCCGGATCGCTCGTCCACCCTCGGCCGCGATCATGGCCGTGGCGACGGCGATCGGGTCCGCACCCATCGTCATGCCGCCGACCGCCACCACATCGGCCGGAACCACCTCCAGCACCGCTGCGCCGACGGCGCGGGCCCCATCGCCCGAGAAGGTCGTCTGGCGCGCATCGATGTACCAGTCCGACGTCGCCCCGGACCGCAGGATGAAGGGGCCATCGGTGCGGACCGCGTGGGTTCGGAGGTGGTCGATGAGCTCCGCCCGTGGGCTCAGAAAGAATTCCAAGAAAACCTCTCAAGTCGATGCGGTGACCGGTCGATACGGTAGTCAGACAGGATGCCTTCCTAACCTCCCGTCTAAGCCCGAACCAGAAGGCCGCCGAGAGGCGGCCTTCGGTTCGTCCGGGACAGCTCGGATTCCCCGGACCATGGCGGCGACGTCACACCACGGACGCCCGAGGAACGTGGACCCCTTCGCTACCCTGAAGCGCATGGACATCGTCTTCATCAGGCACGGGCAGCCCAAATGGGCCGTCAATGGCCTCTCCCAATCCGATCCGTACCTCACCGATCTCGGCCACGAACAGGCGCGCCTGACGGCCAAGCGACTCGCAAACGACACCAAGCGGCCCACTTCGGAGCTCATCGCCTCCCCGGCCCTTCGTTCCCAACAGACCGCAGGGCCGATCGGAGAGGAGACGGGTCTCGACATCGAGACCATCGACGACCTCGTCGAGGTGAGGATGCCGGACTGGGAGGGAGTCACCGAGGAGAAGGTCATCGAGACATTTCGAACGTCGAAGGACAGGCCTCCCCAGGAGTGGTGGGACGGCC
>JAWOGV010000344.1:0-4988 GCA_046496605.1 Acidimicrobiia bacterium
CCAGCCAGCGGGGAGACTCCAATGGCGCGAGCCGCTCACCATGATCGTCACGTAGTCCCTCGACGGAGCCATGTCGGTGGTCGACTCGCCGACTCCGATGTGGGTGAGGACCCTGTGTCGCTTCCCCGTGCGGTCCATTACCTCGACGCTGCGTTCCGCCCTGCCCTCGGCGACCTCCACCTGATCGAGGAGGGAGCGCTCGGCATCGGGAACGGAGTAGACGGCACCCCACACGGTGCTCCCCGGTTCGGGTCGTGCTGTCGGGAGCCCGCCGCCCCAGCCGTTCCCGGCGAGGGGGAACTCGAGTCCCCATTCCGGTAGGTGCGCGATGAACTCGAACGTTGCGTGCGGGCAGACTTCGGCCATGCGATCGGGCGCGATCCGGGCGGTGTAGGCGAAGTACAGCAACTCGACCTCCGTGCAATCTCGACGGCGCAGTGTAGAGGGCGATGTGAGGGGAACCTCGGAAGGAGGCTCGATCGTCGTAGATGCACACTCGAAAGAACCTCTTGGAGATACACGACATGAAAACCTTGGACGACACCCAGATCCTGGACATACTCGGCGTTCCTCCGAGCGAGGAGCGTCCGTGGGCCACGTTCGCCAGTTGCACCACGATCCCCGGCATGACCTTCTTCCCGCAGAACAAGAGGGAGGAGGCGATCGCCCTCGCTGTCTGCGCTGCGTGCCCGGTTCGCGTCGAATGCCTCGGCCATGCCCTTGCGACGAATGAGCGCTTCGGTGTGTGGGGCGGCACGACCGAGAGGGAACGCCGTTCGCTGGCCCGTATCGCCTGACCTGCGTCCGCTACCCATCCCATATTCTCGACGGAGTCGATCCGACCGTACGAGAATCGTGTCAATCACTCGGCCCTGATGGACATGAAGGGCTGTGGAACGCACAGCGAGGAATGGCAAGACGCGATTCGAGACCCTGTACGAGGAGTATCGACTCCCGGTGCTTGCGTATTGCGCAAGGCGAACAGGTTCGTCCGATGCGGCCGATGTGTGCGCGGAGACGTTCTTCGTGGCGTGGCGGCGTATCGACGACATCCCGGAACCCCCGAAAGCGCTTCCGTATCTCTATCGAATCGCCGGGAACGTCCTGTCCAACCAGCTGAGGACGAACCGGCGGCACCACCGGCTCGCGGCAAGGCTGGCTGGTCTCGGTATCACTCCATCGCACGACCCGTTGAACGTCGTCGTCCAGAACTCGTTGGACGATGCGGTGGTGGCTGCGGTACGTCGGCTGAAGCCTGCTGATCGGGAAATCGTGATGCTCGCTGCGTGGGAGGACCTTCCGAGGGAGGCGATTGCCGAGATGTTCGGGATGTCCAAGGCTGCGGTCGACCAGCGCATCCACAGGGCGTATCAGCGTCTGGCGAGGGTGCTCGGTCCTGCGCTTGCTCGCGATGGGCTGGAGTTTCCGCCGATTGCCACGAGGGGTGAGGCATGACGTTCGACCACATCGATCAGATGGTTCGCAATGCGAACCCGGTGCCGGACCCCAATGCCCTCGAATCCGCCATCGCGACCGTGTCCATGATCAACCAGCACGGGAGTTCCCAGCCGCACACCAGGAATCTGGTGCAGGATCCCCCTACGAACGATCGGAGGCGGCGCGGGTGGCTCGTCGCCGCTGGTGCGGGGGTCGTCGCGGTGGCAGCGATGGCTGCGGTGTTCGTCCTCAACGCGGGGGACGAGGACCTGGCAGAGCCGGCGGCACCAACCACCACGGTCACACCCGTCGTGCCGACCACGGTCGAGCCTGTCGTACCGTCGACGATCGCTCCTGTGGTGACGGTGCCTCCGACGGATTCGCCCCCGCTGGGCCTCGAGCTCGTCGGACTCGACGGCTCGACGTCGAACCTCGGGCTTCCCACCGACGCATGGATGGCTGATCTGTCCCCGGACGGTTCGAAGATTGCCTTCATCACCGCCTCGACCGAGGTCGCGTTCTGTGGTGGGTGTGCCGAGGGCAAAGTGCGGTTGGCCATCGTGCCCGTGTCGTCTGGTACCGGTCGCTTCGTGTACTTCGAAGAGGAGAAGTTCATCACCATCGGGCAGCCAACATGGTCGCCGGACGGCACGAAGCTGGCCTTCCAAGGGGACTACAGCGGCAACCTCGACATCTACGTGGCAGACCTCAGCGCAGACGACGACGCAGGGACAAGGCCTGGCTTCTTCGACATACCGACGACCCGCCTGACGACCGATCCCGGCGTGGATGAGTTCCCTGCGTGGTCGCTCGACGGGACCGTGATCTACTACGACAACCTCGGTGCCGGAACCGTGTCCTCCGGGATGGCGGACACGGGGGAGATCTGGAGTGTCCCGGTCTCGGGGGGTGAGCCGACGAGACTCACCAACAACGATGTTCCCGACATGCAGCCCGACGTCGGTCCCGACGGAAGAGTCGCCTATTGGTCCGGTGGTGAGATCTGGACCATGGCACCCGATGGCTCCTCGCAGCAGCACCTCGCGACGGTGCCGTGGGACCTGGGCTGGAACCCCAGATGGTCCCCGGACGGAACGAAGCTCGCCCTCCTGCGCTACGAACCCAGGTCCCCCTGGGCCATCTTCGAGCCGAACCCCATCCATGAGACCGACCTGCCCCCGATGGACGTTGTGGTGGTCGACGTCGCCTCCGGCGAGGTCACCGACCTGGGCGTCCAGGTCGCCAGTTTCTACAACCCGGTGTCGTGGACGCCGGACGGCAACAGCCTCCTTGTCACGAGGTATCGCTGAACCATGGCGACACTGGCCAATCGGAGCGCACGACCGCACTCAGAGCCAACGGCACCGCTCATCGCGGGGCATGGGTGGAGGGTTCCCATACGCACGGCAGTGGTGGCCCTCGTCGTACTCCTGATCGGGGCCTGCTCGTCAACTGGCGGTTTGACGACAACGACTGGCTCGGTTCCCATCGGAGAAGCGAGCACGACCATGCCTGCTGGAACCTCGACCGTCACGTCGACGACGGTCGCATCGGGTGACGATCGGTTTGATGGCTTCTCAACGTGCGATGCCGGGGGTGCTCCAGGTCTCTGGCTCTGTAGCGCCCTCGACGTACCGATCGATCGCTCTGACCCTAACGCCGGCTCGATCTCGATCAAGGTGTGGGCCCGACCACGCACTGATACGGCCGCACCGCCTGCGGACCCCGTATTCATGACTCCGGGCGGGCCGGGATCCTCGGGTCTCGGTAACTACGGGGTTTACTGGTTGCCCCAGACCGTCGGGGGCAGCCGGGACATCATCACCATCGACCCGCGCGGAACCGGCGAGTCTGGTGTGATCGACTGTCCGGATCTCCAGGACGGCTTCGAGTACCTGTTCGAGTGGTCCTACCTCGTAGGTGAATGTGGCGCCTCCCTCGCCGGCGCGTCCGATCGGTTCGGTGCAGCGGATCGCGCAATGGACGTCGAAGCCGTGCGAGCCTGGCTCGGCTACGACAAGATCATCTACTACGGGCCCTCGTTCGGTGGCGTGGATGCCCAGGCATACGCCGCCCGCTTTCCCGGCCGGGTGGGCGCCCTGGTACTCGACTCGAGCTTCAGGCTGCCAGCGCAGCACGACTACTGGTTCGTGCAGGCCGCCGACCACGTGGCCAACGTGCTGCGGGTCGCCGATCTGGTGTGTCCCGAATACCCACCCTGCGCCGAGGTGGCTCCCGACCCGAGCCACACGTTGACTCGCATGGTCGGCGCCGTTGCCGACACCCCCTTGGTTGGCACCGCCACCGACGGGACCGAGATCGTGGTCGACGAGATCTACCTGCTCGAAGCCGCGATGGAAATGGATCTGGCGGCGCTCGTCATGGCCGCAGCTGCATACGACTCCGGGGATACCCAACCGCTGCTCGATTTCGCAGCCGCACACCCTTCCTGGTACCGATCCGGCGGATACGGGCCTGACGCATCCGAGTACTCGGCCGGCGCAAACCTCTCCGGCTGGTGCAAGGAACCGCTCGATCCCTATGACCTCGACGACGCGGTGGATGTGCGCCTCGAGAAGCTGTATGGCGCCCTTGCTGGTTTGCCAGAGGATGTCTATGCGCCGTGGTCCAAGGAAGCGACACAGTTCTACAGCGGATTCGACCAATGCGTCTCATGGCCCTCTCCAGACGAGCGTTCAGAGCCGGCGCTTCCCGACAACACTCCGACATCGGCATTCCCCGTCCTCGCCCTCTCCGGTGACCTCGACCGGTTGGTTCCCATTGAAACCAGTCGGCGCCTCCTCGACGCCTACCCCGATGCGTCGTTCGTCATCGTGGCTGGCGCCGACCATCCCACGTTGTCGAGCGGTTTGTGCGTCGCCAATCTCATCGCCGACTTCATCGAGACCCTCGAACCCCTCGGTGAGCGGCAGTGCGATGGATGAGCGCGGCGGGCGCGTACCCAACCGGAGTCCCGTGACCTGTCCGTGGAGCGATGGCAGACCAACCGTTGCGTTCATCATCGGGGACGGCACTTCCCTCGTACACCACGCCATTCTTCCCGGCTTCCACGAGCGGCTCTACCTCCTCGAGTGGAACGAGGGCAACGTGGCGATCGAGGTGGGCCCCGAAGGCGCGCCGCTCGATGAGTACCTGATCGAAGTCCTCCCGATCATCGAGACCCTCGCGTTCGGCACGTGAGTCAGGAACCGACAGTCAGCTGGCGCATGCTGGTCGAGTCGCGCCGCTGGTACCTAGCATCGGGTGGTCGTGAAGTCTCCTAGCCGTGCATGAACTCGCCCTTGCCGACGCCGTGATCAAGGCGGCGCTTCGCGCCGCGGACGATGCGGGTATCGCCACCATCGAGCGCATCGTCGTGTCCGTCGGTGAGCTCCAACAGATCGAGCCGGAACTGTTCAGCTTCTCCCTCACGACCGTGTTGCCCGCGAGCGACCCCCGGCTCGAGGGCACAGCGTTCGATGTGACGATCGCCGAGGCACGCTTCTGCTGTCGTTCGTGCGGCGCGACGTATGGTCGTGCCGACATCGACC
>JAWOGV010000345.1:0-3426 GCA_046496605.1 Acidimicrobiia bacterium
CCGCCCGACGTGACGTCCCAGCGGTCCCGGACACGCTGTCGCTCGACGACATCGGCGAGCTCGTCTTTCTGGGGCTTGTCGGCATCGTCGACCCACCACGTCCGGAGGCGATCGAGGCGATCGCGACGTGTCGCCGTGCGGGCATCGACGTGAAGATGATCACCGGTGACCACGCCGGCACGGCCAGTGCGATCGGTCGCGAGATGGGCATCGGCGACGGAACGACTGCCATCTCCGGGAGCGAGCTGGAAGCCGCGTCCGACGACGAGTTGCGCGAGATCGTGCGCCACCACGACGTGTTCGCCCGCACCAGTCCCGAGCACAAACTCCGACTGGTCACCGCGCTGCAGGCCAACGGTGAAGTCGTGGCCATGACCGGTGACGGCGTGAACGACGCCCCGGCCCTGAAGCGGGCCGACGTCGGTGTCGCCATGGGCATCAAGGGCACCGAAGCAACCAAAGAAGCAGCCGAGATCGTCCTCACCGACGACAACTTCGCATCGATCGAGCGGGCCGTGAAGGAAGGGCGAGCGATCTACGACAACCTGCGCAAGTCGATCCTGTTCATCCTGCCGACGAACGCAGCCGAAGCGCTCGTCATCATCCTTGCCGTGCTGTTCGGCTTCCAGCTCCCTCTCACCCCGACCCAGATCCTCTGGGTCAACATGGTCACCGCGGTGACCCTCGCGCTGGCCATGGCGTTCGAACCCCCCGAGCCCGGCATCATGCAACGGCCCCCGCGAACACCAGGGGCATCCATCCTCGACCGCTACTTCCTGTGGCGGATCGGATTCGTCGGGGCGCTCGTCGGCGGTGCAACGATCGCCGTCTTCCTCCTCGCCGATCGCAGCGAACACGACCTCGCCATCGCCCGGACGGTGGCGGTCAACACCCTGGTGTTCGGCCAAGTCTGCTACCTGTTCAGCGCCCGCTTCCTCCACGAGGCCAGCTACCTCCCAGCACGGCTCCTCGCGAACCCTGTCGCATGGGCCGCGGTCGGCGTGTTGACCCTCCTGCAACTCGGCTTCGTCTACCTGCCGTTCATGAACACCACGTTCGAGACCGCTCCGCTCGGGATTCTCGGCTGGGTCGTGCCGGGCGCAATCGGCGTCGGGGTCTTCGCCATCGTCGAGATCGAAAAGGCCGTGAAGCGCGCGCGATCACGGCGCTGACAACGCGTCACCGCGACATGAAGGCCGGTAACACGCGCTCGCCGTCCGCTCCGCGGCGGGCTGCATCGGCAGCCGGACGTCAGGTGGATGCGGGTTGCAGGGCAGAACTGATCGCCTGCAGGTGCGCGAAGTCCGTGCCGCAGCATCCACCGAAGACGTTCATGTGGGGAAACCTCGATCTCAGCTCGGCATATTGTCCGGCCAGTTCATCAGGGTTTCCTTCGTCGAGGTGGTCCGTGAGGTTCAAGAGGCTGTGTTCTTGCTTGGATGCATTCGCGCGGAACCCGTGGACGCGAGTGACCCAGTCCTCGTCCTCGAGCGCAGGCCCGAAGTCGACCGGGTGGGAGCAGTTGATCATGAAGAATGCCGCTGCTGAACCCGTCGCATCATCGACGGTCTCGATCGCCGCTCGCAACGATTCGCCACCTCCCAAGCGTTGGTTGTTCCAGACGGTGAAGGAGATCACGGCTGGCAATCCCGCCGAGGCCGCCGCTCGAACAATCCCGATGGCTTCCTGGCTGGAACTGAGTGAGAGTGCCGTCACGAGGTCGGCGTGCCCAGAGGCGAATGTGTCGATCTGAGCCTGGTGATACTCCTGCGCGCCATCGGCGGTGAGGTTGTCGTTGCGCTCGTACGCGTCTCCCTTGGGTCCGATACATCCGCTGATGACAACGTCACCGTGGGCCAGGCCGACTTCGTCGGCGACCTCGCGGTACAACTCCAACGCCTGGAGGTTCGCGTCGGCAAGCGCACCCGCGGAGTAGCCCAGCAGGTCGCCCCAATCGCGGCTCGCCCGATACGTCAGGCTGTCGAAGATGAACGCTGTGCCGTGCTCGACCGCAATGCTGGCAGAGGCCCGGTAGTACGAGCGGATGTCCTCAGTCGCGTCTGGGTTCCGCAGCAAGTGAAACGCGCTGAAGTTCGGCAGTTCATGCCCGCGCTTGTGGATCAACCACGTCTCCGTGCCGCCGTCGGTCAGGAAGAGCCGGCTCGTCTCGTGCGGTAGCGCCGTGCGCTCGGAGTCCATGGCGTCCCTCCAGTGCAGCCGACTCACCGGCACCGACGTGGCGCCGATTCGAACAACAGTACGCGACAGCTGCGCAGCAACACCCTCGTCTACTTGTCAGAGTCGAATTGCGCGGCGTACACGGTGCGTTGGAAGTCGTAGAAGAGGTCGATCGAGCCTTGATCGGCGAAGGGGAGAATCTGGCTCAAGTAGCAGCCTGCAATGCCGTTTGTGCGGTCGATCCAGAAGTAACTGTTCGCGAGGCCGGCCCAGCTCAGAGTTCCGGCTGGGCAGCCGGTGCTCGCAGCGGACTCGTTGATTTGGAATGTCAAACCCCACGACTTCGCGACGTCGGGATACATCTCTGCGTCGTTCGACAACATGGGCACTGCCGTCTTCAGTTCGCGGACTCGGAGGTCACCCATCTGGTTCGATGCCATCTGAGCGACCGACTCGGCGGCGAGCACGCGGGTGCCATCGAGCTCACCGTCGTTCAGGATCATGCGCAGGAACCGGGCGTAGTCGCTCATGGTCGAATGCAGACCCCCGCCACCCATCTCGAACTCCGGATTCTCGGGTCCCGGAAGGTCGATCGCCGTCATCGATGCGTCAGGCAAACGCACATGCATGGCAGAGGCTCGCGCCAACATCCCGTCGGTGTGGGCGAAACCGGTGTCGACCATGCCAAGCGGCTCGAAGAGGTGCTCAGCCAGGTACTCGCCCAGCGTCGAACCAGTGACCCGTTCGATCATGATGCCCACCCAATCGATGCCGATGCCGTACTCCCATCGGGTACCGGGATCGAAGGCAAGGGGTGTCTTCAGGCCGTCGAGAAGTTGGGAGGACAGCGGTGCCGTGCCGGCCACCTCGTACCACCTACCCATGTCCTGGTTCCAGATGTCATAGACATAACCCGAAGTGTGCGTCAACAGGTTGCGCAGCGTCACCGGTGACGTGGCGTCGCGCAGGATCGGTTGGCCCTCGGCGTCGAAGCCGTCGAGAACCTGAGGCGTGCCCGCCAGCTCTGGGCAGGAGTCCCCTGCGGGCGCGTCGAGCTCGATGCGCCCCTGCTGTACCAACTGCATTGCGGCTGCGCCCGTGATCGCCTTCGTCATGGAGAAGATCGCGCCAACCGTGTCGGTCGTCATCGAAACACCGGTTCCGATCGAGCGTTCGCCGGCCGAGCCGAGATACGTAATGGATCCCATTAATGGAGGAATAATGGCTCCACCAATAATCAGGGCATTG
>JAWOGV010000058.1:0-3189 GCA_046496605.1 Acidimicrobiia bacterium
GGTGGATGGCGCCCTCCTCGACGACGGAGAGGAGGTCCTCCCCATACCCGGCATCCACGAACCACGACCTGAGCCTGTGGAACGAATCCACGTACGCCTCCGACATGACGGGGTCCTCGGGCATCTCGGCGGATCCGGTGTCGATGTACACCCTCGCGTGCCGCGACTCGACCGTGTCGAGGTACGGCCAGATGTCAGGTGTCCACCAGGCAGCCGTGCTCATCGATCCGACGCACCCGAACTGATCCGGGTACTCGAGGAAGAGGTACAGGGAGATGACGCCGCCGAGCGAGCTCCCCATGACACAGGTTCGCTCACGAGCGCGCGAGATCGGCAGCGTCTCCTCACAGAACGGCTTGCCCACTTCCACGAGCCACCGGGCGTACTCGCTGCCGAGGACGCTCTGTTCGTATGAATTCGGCCACGGGCAATACTCGACGTGCCGGCGATCCGGAGCGTTGGGAACCCCGATCGCGACGGCGGTCGATCCCATCGCCGCGAGGGTCTCGTCGACCTTCCATTCACCCGAGTAGCTGGTCTCGTCGTCGAAGAGGTTCTGACCGTCGTGCATGTACAAGGCGGTCGATCCTCCTGCCGGGGTTCGACCATCCGGCAGCCATGCGAGCAGTTCGATGGTCCGGCCGAGCGACGAAGCCTCGAGAGGATCGCTCACGAGCAGCGTCCCGACGACGGTGCTCCGCGGCCCGTGCTCGTACGGTCTCCAGCCAGCCGGATTCGGTTCCATCACATCCAACGATACGCCACCGCGGCTGGACAGCGGATCGTCGCCTTGTGATCGCGAAAGGAGCGCGGCCGCCCCATCAGGTCGAGCCAGCTGGTCGTGAGGGGCATGGACGTACACTCGATCCCGTGGAGTCTTCCCCCGAACCAGGGCCCCTCGATGGCATCGTCGTCGCCGACCTGTCAAGGGTCCTGGCAGGCCCCTATGCCGCCATGACACTCGGAGACCTCGGCGCTTCCATCATCAAGGTCGAACGCCCCGGCACCGGGGACGACACCAGGGCCTGGGGCCCCCCGTGGGCGGGCGATGCGAGCACCTACTTCAAGGCCTTGAATCGCAACAAGCGGAGCATCGCGCTCGACTTCAGCGTCCCCGCGGATCTGGAAGTCGCCAAGAGGCTCGTTCGCCACTCCGACGTGGTCATCGAGAACTTCCGACCGGGCAGCCTCGAACGCTTCGGCCTCGATGCGGAACAGGCGATGGCAGCAAACCCCCGGCTCGTCTACTGCTCGATCACGGGCTTCGGTGACTCCGAGAGTGCCCGCCATTTGGCCGGATACGACCTCCTCGTCCAGGCGTCGAGCGGCCTGATGAGCATCACCGGGTGGCCCGACGGTCCGCCGACGAAGGTCGGAGTCGCCCTCATCGACCACATCTGCGCCCTCCAGGCGGTCGTCGGCGTGCTCGCAGCACTGCGTCACAGGGACCGCACGGGTGTCGGACAGCATGTCAAGGTGTCCCTCATGGGTGCAGCGCTCGCCGCGCTGCTCAACCAGGCGTCGGGGTACCTCGGTGTGGGTGTGGTTCCCGGCAGGCTCGGGAACCGGCATCCATCGATCGCCCCGTACCAGACGTTCCGCGCGTCCGACGGGTACTTCGTGCTCGCCTGCGGCAACGATGCACAGTTCGCCGCTGTCTGCGCTATCGCCGACGTCCCTGACGCAGCTTCCGATCCTCGCTTTGCCACCAACGCCGAGCGCGTGCGCCATGTCGACGCGCTGGAGGACCTTCTCGAGCAGCGATTCGCCGACCGGAAGACGGAAGAGATCATCACGGCGCTCGCATCGGTCGGCGTTCCTGCGGGACCGATCCTCGACGTGGCCCAGGCATTCGCCTTTGCCGCCGCCATCGGCATGGACACGATCGATGAGGTCGAGGAGGCGGGTGGGGAGGTATACCGCTCCGTCGCCTCACCGATCGGTCTGGATGCCTCGCCCACGCGCACCACGTCGGCGCCACCGCGCCTCGACGAGCACGGGGATGAGGTACGGGCATGGCTCGACGAGCTGGAGCGGACACCGCCGGGGACGTGAAGGCCGTCAGGAACCGCCCACGACCCTCATCGCGTGATAGTCGACTGCCTCCACCTCAAACGATTTCGACGCCTTTGGGGTCAAAGGTGCGCGAGCCGTGCTGGCTGTCGACGCCCAACCTCACATCGTCATACCGGCGGTAATGCGCTGACGCGTGGCCGGTCCGAGTGGGGCCGATGAGGGCCGAGCCATCAAGGCGGTTGTCGGTGTCGATCCGCAGTAGCGGTCGCACACCGCGGTGGTGTTCGACGAGCACGAGGAGATCACGGCGCACACCCCGGACCGCCCAGTTCATCTCCCGCGACGGAACCGCAGATGCGCCGGGTCCCCGGGCCGGTGAGTTCTGCCCGCTTGGCCTTGGCGCAGATCTGCATCTTCCACAGAGAGGCATCGGAGTCGTCAGCCGCCTGCGGCGGGGGGCTTCAGCTTTCGGTGTGGGATCGGTGGGTCTTGAGACTGGCGAGCAGTTGGTCAGCGGCGGCTGTGAGGAACTCCTGTTCGCTGCCCGATCGGATCAGCACGAGCATCCCTGTCACGCTCACGGTGAGGAACTGGGCGACCTCGTCGACCGGCGTGTCCGGGAGCAGCTCCCCGCTCGCCCGCGCGTTGCTGAGCGCGTTGCCGAAGGCGGCCGCTACTCGTGCCATGTACCGGTCGGTCGAGGCCCTACTCGTCTCGGGTGTCGGGGCGAGCTCGACCGCGGCGTTGCAGGCAAGGCAGCCGCGGGTCGACCTCAGCACGTCGTCCCCACCACCGAAGTACTGCACCACTGCCTCCACGTCCTCGAGCGATGCGTCGTCGGCCTCCAACCGACCGAAGTGCCGTGTCACCACGGTCTGCTGATAGTGGTCCATAGCTTGGTCGTACAGCTGCTGCTTGCTGCCGAACTCGGCGTAGAGGCTGTAGGCGTTGATCCCCATGGCCTCGGTCAGGTTCCGAGTCGAGGTGTCGTGGTAGCCCCGCTCCCAGAACAGCTGCATCGCCCGGTCAGTGACCTCGACGCGGTCGTAGTTCTTGCGGCGCCCCATGAACGCTCCCTGCGTCGACGTCCTACGTTCAATAACCAAGCGATTGTTCTGTTATCGTACCAGGTCCACGACCCGAGGAGTCCTGCATGACGACCGTGACGCGAAC
>JAWOGV010000093.1:0-2586 GCA_046496605.1 Acidimicrobiia bacterium
CGCGTATGGCGTGCTGGCTGGCTTCATCACAGGGGTGTATGCCCTGGTCGTCGTGGGGATCGGCTCCCTGCTCGGAGGTGGCGATGAGCCGAACCTCGCCTTGTCTATCACCGCCGTCGCAATCGTTGCCGTCGCGTTCGAGCCATTGCGCAAGCGTGTTCAGCATTGGGCGAACGTCCTCGTGTACGGCAGGCGAGCGACGCCATACGAGGTCCTCGCGGACGCAACGACACGCCTTGCTGACACCAGCGATCCCGATCAGGTGCTCTCGGAGATCACCCGACTGGTCGTCGATGGCACAGGGGCGTCCGAGGTGGTGCTGTGGCTGGCGGTCGGGGAGGCGATGCATCCCCGCGCTGCTTCTCCCGCCGCTGTCCTCGAAGGGCTCTCCACAGTCGGTCCCGGTACGGACTCGCTGTCCCGAATTCCGGGGGGTTCGGTGATCGCGGTGCGCCATCGCGGCGACGTGTTGGGTGCCCTGTCCATCACGAAGCCGCGGGGCGACTCGGTCACCGGAGCCGATGAGAAGGTCCTCGCCGATGTTGCCGCCGGAGCCGGTGCCCTGCTGCGAAATCTGGGTCTCAATGCCGAACTCGCAGAACGGGCCGAGGAACTGAGGCTGTCGCGCCGCCGGCTGGTGGCAACCCACGATGCGGAGAGGCATCGCCTCGAGCGAGACCTCCACGACGGCGCCCAACAGCAAGTGGTGGCGTTGAAGGTCAAGCTTGGGATCGCTCGGACGCTGGCCGAGCGCGAGGGGGCAGAACCGGTTGCGGCCCTTGTGACGGCCCTCTCGGACACGGTCCAGCAGGCGGTGGATGGCATGCGGGCTGTGGCGCACGGGATCTATCCGCCGCTGCTCGAAGCCGAGGGTCTCGAGGCTGCACTCAACGCCGCGAAACGCACGATCCCGATCCCTGTCGAGATCGTGGGGTCACGGATCCGACGGTATGGCCGACAGGTCGAGGAGGGCGTCTACTTCGCGGTCCTCGGCATCGTCACCCAAGCCGTCGATGCCGGTGCCACCCGAGCGATCATTTCGGTGACCGGCGGGGAGGACAGCGTCGCGTTCCGAGTCGATGTCGACGCCGCTCCTCGGGACCTCACCGCAGTCACCGACCGGGTCGACGCCCTCGACGGCACGCTCACCGTCTCCGGTGACATCGGCGAGCCTCGCATCACCGGCACCGTGCCGAGCACACCTGCAATGGAATACGCATGAGTGATTCAGCATCCGCAACCATGGCTGCCGAGGGCGCCCCACCGATGCGGAACCCATCGCGGCTCGCCTGGACGGTGGCCGGCATCGTTGTCGTAGCGTCGTGCTTCTTCGTGGTCGCCGGGATCCTCGACGGCCAGAGGCCGATCGACCTCGTGTGGTCCGTGCTGCCTCCCCTGTACGCAATTCTCGGTTCGATCATCGTGTCGCGTAGTCAGGAGAATCACATCGGGTGGCTGCTCATTGCCATTGGCGCAGCCCTGGCGTTCGATCCCGAGTCGATCATGGAGGTGTTCCTGGATCCGCCATCACAGCTGACACCGGGATGGTTCTTGGTCTCGCTGGCAAGTCAGGTGGCGTGGATGCTCTGGCTGTTCCCGCTGTTCCTCATGCTGTGCGTGTTCCCGGCCGGACGCCTGCTGTCTCGACGATGGCGGTGGGTTCCGATCCTCCAGGTTGTGATGTTCACCACCCTCACCACCCTGATGGTGTTCGGTGAGGAGATCGGTCCTGTGAGCGAAGCATGGACTCTTGCGAACCCGGTGGGCTTCATCGATCCGGCCGTCTATGACTCGCCTGCGGTGGTGGTTCCATGGGGCCTTGGGCTTCTCGCCCTCGTCCTCGGGTCTGTCACGTCGATCGCGCTGAGGTACCGACGCTCCGGCGATGTAGAGCGAGCCCAGCTCAGGTGGATGTTGTACGCCGTCTTCGTCTTCGGGCTCGCGTACGCGTTCCTGCTCGCGACGTGGGGTTGGGGCGGGGACTCTGTGGTGCCGAATCTTGTCTTCGTGTTGGGCGTTGCGGGGATCGCTGTGGCCATCATCGTCGCTGTCCTGAGGTTCCATCTCTACGACATCGATGTGATCATTTCCCGGTCGATCACGTTTGGTGTCCTGGCGGTGTTCATCGCGTCCGTATACGTCGCGATCGTCGTCGGGGTCGGGAGGCTCCTCGATCAAGCGGACGGGTCCAACATCGGTTTGTCGGTTGCGGCCACGGCGGTGGTGGCGTTGGCGTTCCAACCTGTGCGAGGTCGGGTCGAACGATGGGCAAACCGGCTGGTCTATGGGAAGCGTGCCACTCCCTATGAGGTCCTGGCAGGGTTCTCGCATCGGGCGGTCGAGGAGTCAGACGAAGACCTGTTGGCCAGGATCCCGCGATTGATCGTCGATGGCACCGGGGTGGCGTCGGCGACGGTGTGGGTGCGGTCACGCGACCGTTTCCGCTCCGTGTCCCTCTGGCCCGAGTCGGGCGACGCACGCATGCTCGATGGCGAGGCCGTGTTCGTGGATCCGGATGCGGACATGTCCCTGCCGGTGTTCCACGACGGGGAACTGCTCGGGGGGATCTCGCTGGTGGCCGCCAGG
>JAWOGV010000107.1:0-4743 GCA_046496605.1 Acidimicrobiia bacterium
CTCGTGAGGGAGATCATGACCTCCGACCCGATCACCGTTTCCCGGTCGACGTCGGTCACCGAGTGCATGGAGATCATGACGGACAATCGGTTCCGCCATCTGCCCGTCGTCGAGGATGGACGGGTGTGCGGCATCGTCTCGATCGGGGACGTGGTGCGTGCCGTGATCGAAGAGCAGCGTTTCCTGATCGACCAGCTCGAGGGCTACATCACGCAATAGGCTCGTGCCGATCGACCCATCGGTCCGTGGGTCACGGATGACGACTGCGGGTCGGGATGCCCTCAGGCCCCGCGTTTCGAGAATGTGTCCGCGTCGAAGGGCTCGATCATGATGCACTCGCCAGGGCACTCCTCGGCGGCCTCGACGACGATGTCGATCTGTGCATCGGGTACACGAGCGACCCCTCGGGCGCCGTCGGGTGCCTGGGTGCCGTCGAAGACGATCTCAGCGCCCCAATTGGAGGCGGTCTCCTTCACAACCCAGAGGCCGTCATCACGACCCTGGAACACGTCGGGAGCGATCTCCTCACAGATGCCATCACCCGTGCAGAGATCCTGATCGATCCACACCATCAGACTTGGGTCTGCCATGTCCATCCTCATGATCGCGGTACGCGTGGGCGGAGTGTAGCGACGATGGACGAGGAGCCTGTCGCATCACCGCTTCGGTCGATGGGCACCAGGCGGCGGTGAGGACTGCGGTGTGCCGGTCGGCTCGAGGTCCCTCCTCCCACACGGGAGTCGGTTCTCCCTCGCGCTGATCGGGGAGAAGTCGTAGCATCGCCACAGCCGATGAGAGGAACTCCGTGGAATCGATCGAAGCCCGCTACGAGCGTGGAAAGCAGCTGCGCGGAGAGCTCCCCCGATCCTCCCACGACACCTTCACGCGTCCTTCGGATGTCGATCCCGTCGACGTCCTCTTCGCCCAGGAAGCCGGGAGGTTGGAGTCCCTGATCCCCGTCCGTCACCAACGGATGGGGGAGAGTCCGTACTCGTTCTACCGTGCGGGTGCCAGGTTGATGGCGGTGGACCTCGCTCGCTCACCGACGACGAACCTGATCGTGCAGGCCTGCGGCGATGCGCATCTTGCGAACTTCGGCTGGTATGGGTCCCCTGAGCGGAGGCTCGTGTTCGACATCAACGACTTCGACGAGACGCTGCCCGCGTCCTTCGAGTGGGATCTCAAACGCCTCGTTGCTTCGCTCGTGATCGCATCGACCGACAACGGCATCGAACCGGCGGACCGCGAGGCGATTGCGATGCACTGCACTCGTGCGTACCGCGATGCCATGACGGACTTCGCGTCACGGGGACTGCTCGAGGTCTGGTACGCACACTTCGATGCCGAGGAGTTGCTCAAGAGCCTGCATGCTTCTGGGACATCGAAGGACGTCAAACGGGCAGAGGCATTCACGGACAAGGCGCGTCGCCAGGACTCCCGCAAGGCCCTCGAGAAGCTCACCGAACGGGTCGACGGGAGGATCCGGATCATCTCAGATCCGCCGTTCGTCATACCCATTCGCGACCTCGACACACCGGGCATCCCCGGCGATCAGGTCGAGGAGATCGTGCGTGGCACCCTCGATTCGTACACCGAGACCATGCCCGATCATCTTGCGGCGCTGCTCGCCCGCTTCGATCTGGTCGATGTGGCCTTGAAGGTCGTCGGTGTCGGGAGCGTGGGTACTCGCTGTTTCATCGTGCTGCTGCAGGGGCGCGACGAAGGAGATCCCTTGTTCCTCCAGGTGAAGGAGGCGGGGCGTTCCGTTCTCGAGGATCCCTTCCCGCCGAGTGTGTACGACCATCATGGTCGCAGGGTCGTCGAGGGGCAGCGTTCGATGCAGACCCATTCGGACCTCTTCCTCGGTTGGACCACGGGAACGGGCGCAAACGCCTTCCAGTTCTACGTCAGGCAGCTGAAGGACATGAAGGCCTCGGCGCCGATCGAGGACTTCGGGCCGAGACGCATGAAGAACTACGCGGGCTTGTGCGCGTGGACGCTTGCGCAGTGCCACGCCCGTACCGGGGATCCCGTTGCCCTTTCCGGGTACATGGGTTCCGGCGACGTGTTCGCCGAGGCAATCACCGGGTTCGCTGTGGCATACGCCGCACAGAACGAGGCTGATTACAGCGAGTTCGCCAAGCGCGTGGGATTCAGTGACGCCACGACGTAGGGCTCCCCGCCTCGATACCCTCACATGCGGAGGCGTCCGTGCGCCTGGTGGGCATCGCGGTCTTCAAAACCGACGAGGGGGCGAGAGTTCCCTGGCGGGTTCGATTCCCGTCCGCCTCCGCGACCCGATCCGTGTTACTCGTCGCGGCCGAGAAGGGGGTCCTTGCTTTCGTAGAGGTCGTCGATCTCGGTGCCGAGCTTGGCCATCACGGCTCGGCGCTTGATCTTCAGGGACGGCGTCAGCAAGCCGTTCTCGGGCGTGAACTCCTCGTTGTCGAGGACGAAGTTCCGCACGCGCTCGTACTGCTTGATGCCCGACTGGGCCCTGTTGATCTCGGTCTTGTAGAGCTCCCTGACCCGTGCGTCGCGGAGCAGCGCATCGAGGTCAGCCGTATCGAGCCCGTTGTCGGTCGCCCACTTCTCGAGGTACTCGAAGTCCGGGACGACGACGGCGACGTTGAACGGCCGCTGTTCCCCGTACACCATGACCTGGCTGATGAAGCCCGACAGTTGCAGCTGCTCCTCGATGGGGGACGGAACGACGTACCTTCCGTTCTCGAGCTTGTACTGCTCCTTGATGCGTCCCCGGATGAACAGGAAACCGTCGTCGTCGATGTGCCCGAGGTCGCCGGTTCGGAAGCCGTGGTTCTCGGTGAAGACGGCTGCGTCCTCCTCCGGCAGGTTGTAGTAACCCATCATCACGTTGGGGCCGTAGACGACGATCTCGCCGACGGTCGGGTCGCCCGTCCGATCAGTGTCGATCTCGACGGTCACTCCGGGGATCGGCTTGCCGACGGATCCGATCCGCCGCGCCTGTCGGTTGTTCGCCGTCACCACCGGGCTCGTCTCCGTGAGGCCGTATCCCTCGTACACCGTCACGCCGACGGCTGAGATGAACTCAGCGACCTCGGTCGAAATCGCGGCGCCTCCGGAGAACGCGTACTTCAGGCGACCCCCGAAGGCGTCGCGTACCTTCGTGAACACGAGCTTGTCGAACAGGTCGTTCTGGAGGTCCACCCACCGGCTCCGAGCGCCTCGCTTGCGCATCTGCTCGCGTTTGCGGGCGTTCGCGATTGCGGCGTCGAACATCGTCTTCTTCACACCGCCTTCGGCTTCCATCATCTTCTGGAGACCGTCGTAGACCTTGTTGAAGACGGTCGGCACACTCACGAGGATCGTCGGCTTGATCTCCGGCATGTCCCTGGTGAGGGTCTTCGCCGAGGTCAGCCCTGTCGATGCCCCGAAGTACGTCAGGGCGTGCAGCTCGACCGTCTGCCCGAATGAGTGCGCCCATGGGAGGAACGACGCCGAGCGGTCAACCTCCTCGAGGGGGAAGACCTCCGAGATTGCGTTGATGTTCGATGCGAAGTTGGCGTGCGACAGCATGACACCCTTCGGGTTCCCCGTCGTGCCAGACGTGTAGATCAGGCCCGCCAGATCCGCCTCGTCGACCACGGCCACGGGGGCAGGGTTCTCGGCGCCGCTGGCGAGCAGTTCCGTGTAGTCGATCGCGTTGCCTCCTGCCGGATCGTCGATGACGACGATCGTGGAGAGTTCGGGGAGGTCGTCGGCGATCTCCTCGATCTGGGCCCGGATGCCGTCCGTGGCGGCGAAGAGGACCTTGGCCCCGCAGTCCCGGAGGATGAACCTCCAGTCCTTTTGTGTCTGTGCCTCGTACATCGGTACCCACGCAGCGCCGAGCATGTAGGTCGCGTACGCGCCCACGGCCCACTCCAGGCGATTGTCCGCGATGATCGCGACCCTGTCGCCCGCGGTCACCCCGAGTTTGGCCAGACCTCCACGCGCCCGATCGAGCGCCGAGCTGAATTCCGCATAGGTCGTCCAGCTCCAGTCCCCGCTCCCGCTGCGCTGCCCGATCAGCGGGTTGTCCGCGTAGGTCACCGTGCTGTGGGTGATGAGATCGACGAGGGTTGAGATCTGGTGCGCCATCGAGGTTCCTTTCGCTGCTCCCCCGATCCTACAGGTCGTGCTACTGCGCCTCGTGGGGTGGGGCGATAGTCTCACTGCCATGAACGAAGCGCTGGCGATCGGCCGGGCGATCCGGGAGGCCCGTCTCGAAAAGGGCCTGTCCCTCGGTCAGTTGGCCGCGGCCGTTGGCCGGTCGTCGTCGTCGGTTCGACGGTGGGAACGGGGCGAGGTTCCCCCGGCCATCGGGATCATCGACGACCTCGCCAGGGTCCTCGAACTCGATCCCGACGAGCTCCGATCACTCCGACCCGAGCCTGATCCCGTGACCGTACACGATGCGCTGGATACGCCGGCACCCGCCACACCGATCGACGTGATCCCGCGCATCGAGTCGACAGGTCCTGCGTTCGAGCCTCCACCTCAGGCCGACGCCGGAGCGGCTGGCAGGCGACCGCGCGGGTTCCTCGGCGACGTCGTGGCGGTGGTGCGAGGCGCAACGGCGGGGTGGACCGGTTGGATCCGCGGCCTGCTGACGTTCGCCGTCCTCCTCGTGATGGCCATCATCCTCGTCTGGGCGCTCGGAGAGCTCTTCGAGGCTCTTGGTGAGATCTGGGATTCGTTCGACGCCGAACCGGAAACCTG
>JAWOGV010000121.1:0-2621 GCA_046496605.1 Acidimicrobiia bacterium
GAGAAGCCCCTCGCGCTGTCCAGTGCACAGGCGACCGAAATGGTCCTGGGTTGCGAGGCGGCGGGCGTCAAGCTGCAGGAGGCGTTCATGTACCGCCACCATCCGACGTGGGTGGAGGCGCTCCGCCTCGTGAGGGACGGAGCCATCGGGGACGTCCAGGCCGTGCAGAGCTGGTTCAGCTACTTCAACGACGATCCGACGGACATCCGGAACCGAGTCGCGAACGGTGGGGGCGCGATGATGGACATCGGGTGCTACCCCGTCAACCTCTCCCGCCTCGTCTTCCACAGTGAGCCGACGGCCGTTCGGTCCGTGGTTCGCTGGGATCCGACGATGGGCATCGACATCGTCACATCGGCGATCCTCGAGTTCACCGGCGGGAAGCAGGCGACGTTCACGTGCACGATCCGCGCAGAGCCGGATCAGCGCGTGTCGATCGTCGGGACGATCGGGCGGATCGACATCGAGATCCCATTCAACATCCCGCCGACGGGGACGACGCGCATCCTCGTCGCGCACGGCGAGGAGGAGCGGATCATCGAGTTCCCGCCAGCAGATCAATACACGATCCAGGCAGAGCTCTTCGCCGCCTCGATCCTGGAAGATCGACCGGTGCCCGTGCCACCGAACGACGCTATCGCCAACATGGCCGTGATCGAGAAGGTGCTCGCGGGCGGATCATGATGAACCTACCGACTGAGGAGGTCGACTGATGAGGGACCTGAATGGACATGTCGTCGCAATCACAGGCGCGAGCGCCGGTATCGGGGCTGCGACCGCCCGGGCCCTGGTGGCAGAGGGGGCAGGGGTCGTCCTCGGCGCGCGGCGCGTCGATCGGCTGAGGGAGTTGGCTGAGGAGCTCGGTTCCGGTGTCACCGTCGTGGAGATGGACGTCCGTGTTCCCGGTGACTCCCGGCGACTCATCGATACGGCCCTCGGCGAGCGGGGACGTCTGGACGCCCTCGTCGCAAACGCCGGCATCGGGGCATACGGCGGAATCATGGATCTCACGGACGAGAAGCTTGCCGACATGATGGACACCAATGTCGCGGGTACCGTGTGGCCGATACGCGCAGCTGTTCCGCACTTCATCAGTGAGGGGGCAGGTGACATCGTGATCGTTGCGTCCGTTGCAGGCTTGCGGGGAGCGGGCGACGAAGCGGTCTACGCCGCCACGAAGTTCGCCCAGGTCGGTCTCGCCGGTGGCCTCGATCGGGAGCTTCGGGCCAAGGGCATCCGCGTGAGTACGCTCGCGCCGGGGGGCACGGCGACCGAGTTCGCAATGGGTGCGGGACGGACACCGGACATGCCGGGACTCGAGGCCATGATGCGTCCCGAGGACGTCGCCGCCGCTGTTGTGACGGTGCTCAGGCAGCCGACATCCATGCGGACCCTGCTGTGGTCGATGCGGAGCACCGAAGAGGCTGACTGAAGCGGCTCAGCGAAGCTCCTCGAGGTCGGCTTCCGTGACCTCGTCCGAGGACTTGCCCATGATGATCATGGCAAGGACCTGATCCTTCGTCACCTCGGACTTGTCGACGATGCCGACGAGCTGTCCGGTGTGCATCACGGCGATCCGGTCGGCGAGATCGAAGACGTCGTGGATGTCATGGCTGATCAGGAAGATCCCGATGCCCTCCGACTTCAGCTGCCTGATCAGCTGGCCGACCTGTGCCGTCTCGGCGGGTCCCAAGGCGGCTGTCGGCTCATCCATGATGATGATCCGGGCGTTGAAGTAGACAGCCTTGGCGATCGCGATCGACTGGCGTTGGCCACCGGACAGCGACTGGACCGGCACGCGGAAGTTGAGGAACTTCGGGTTGAGTCGGACCATGACCTTGCGGAAGGCGTCCTCCATGGCGGAGTCGTCAAGCGTTCCCCACCTGGTCATCATCTCGCGGCCGAGGAACATGTTCGAAGGTGCGTTCTGGTTCTCGGCGAGCGCGAGCGTCTGGTAGATGGTCTCGATGCCGAGCGCCTTCGCGTCGCGGGGATTGGAGATCGACGCGGGATGCCCATCGATGAGGATCTCACCCGAGTCGCCGGGATGCGCACCGGACAAGCACCGAATGAGGGTCGTCTTCCCCGCGCCGTTGCCGCCGACGATGGCAACCACCTCACCGGCGAACAGGTCGATGCTGGCGTCCTCGACCGCGTGGACACCGCCGAACGCGACATTCATGTTGTTCATCTCGACGAGCGGCGTCCTCGTCTCGAGCGTGGTCATCGCTCAACTCGCTTCCGGTAGTAGGTGTCGAGGGCAACAGCGATAACGAGGACGATGCCGACGACGATGTCCTGAAGCGGAGCATCGAGTCCGAGGAGGACCATCCCCGAGACCAGTGACTGCATGACGAACGCACCGAGGATGGCACCGGGGATCGTTCCCACCCCCCCGCTGAGTGATGTTCCCCCGATGACGGCGGCAGCGATGACATACAGTTCCGCCAGCTGGCCCAGCCCGCTCGTCGCCGCGTTGAGGCGGGCGACCTGGACGGCGGCCGCGACGCCGACGAGCAACCCCATGAGCGCGAACGTCTTGACGATCGTCCAGCGCGTCTTGATGCCGGCAAGGACCGCTGCATCGGGATTGCCGCCGATGGCATACGAGTAGCGACCGT
>JAWOGV010000148.1:0-4741 GCA_046496605.1 Acidimicrobiia bacterium
CGTACCATCTGACGGCGTTCGAGGCCGGGGAGACGGCGGCGATCGCGGGCGTATTCGATCTCGCGCTCACGCACATGTCCGCGAGCCTCGATCCGCGGATCAGTATCGACGAGGCCTCTGGCGCCTTCGTCGGCCCCATCATCCATGCAGCACCGGGGACGTCGTTCACGGTTCGGACAACGGAGTAGCAATGCGAAGTGACAGAGGAATGGACGCCTTGAGACCCGTGCGCATCACGCGCGGCTACACGGAGATGACGCCGGGATCGGTGCTCATCGAGATGGGCAGGACGCGGGTGCTGTGCACGGTGTCCCTCAGTGACGATGTGCCGCCATGGCTGCGGGGCACTGGGACGGGGTGGGTCACCGCCGAGTACTCGATGCTTCCGGGTTCGAGCGCAGATCGGATCAAGAGGACGTCCATCAACGGTGGCCGTACAAAGGAGATCCAGCGGCTGATCGGGAGGTCGCTGCGGGCAGCCGTCGACGTGAACGTCATGGGGCCGATGACCGCACAGGTCGACTGTGACGTCCTCCAGGCCGATGGCGGGACGCGTACGGCCTCGATCACGGGAGCCTGGATCGCGCTCGCCGACGCCTTCGATGCCTGGGTGGAGGCAGGGAGGATCGAGGCGAACCCGATGATTCGCAACGTCGCCGCGGTGTCCGTGGGGGTCCTCGATGGTGTTGCCCTTCTCGACCTCGACTATCGGGAGGACGTCGCCGTCGATGTCGATGCCAACGTCGTCATGACAGGGGATGGCGACCTGATCGAGGTCCAGGGAACCGCCGAAGGGGCGCCGTTCAGCAGGGGACTCCTCGACCAGATGCTCGACTACGCGGCATCGGGGATCACAGATCTCGTTTCGATCCAGAACGGGTCCCGCTCGTGAATCGTCCCCACGGCGTCGTGATCGCGTCGAAGAATCCGGACAAGATCAACGAGATCGAAGCCGTCCTCGCCGGTCTCGACCCGCCTGTCGTGGTCATCCCCGGCCATGTTTGGGATGACGTCGACGAGACCGAGGAGACGCTCGAGGCGAACGCGCTCATCAAGGCACGAGCCGTCGCCGCAGCAACGGGCCACGCCGCGATAGCCGACGACACGGGTCTCGAGGTCGGTGCGCTCGGCGGAGCTCCGGGGGTCCGTACGGCTCGTTACGCGGGCGAGGCTGCCACCTACGAGGACAACGTCGCACGCCTCCTCTCGGAACTGGAGGGTGTGGCCGACCGATCGGCGACGTTCCGCACGGCCATCGCCCTCGCCACCCCGGGAGGGGACAGCCTCGTCTTCGAGGGCTCCATCGAAGGTCGGATCACGAACGAACGACGGGGGGAAGGAGGCTTCGGGTACGACCCCGTGTTCGAGGTGGAGGGCCGGACCCTCGCCGAGATGGGATCCGCCCGGAAGAACGCAATCAGCCATCGCGCGAAGGCCCTACGCGCCCTCGCCGACGCCCTGAACCGCTCGTGAGTGTTGGCCTCGCCTAGCCGAACACCGCCCTTCGCGCGAACTACACAGCGAACATGGGCGCCGATACGTGCGTGGCGAGAACTGCCCAGACAGGTCTCGAGGACCGCCGGTTCACATTCATCTGTTCTTGTGAGACGATGAAGTGGTACGAAGGGACGCTTGTGAGACGAGGTGCCCGGCTGGCGATAGGCCTTGCCACGGCAGCCGCTCTGGCTACGGCTTGTGGTTCAAGCGACCTGATACCGGAGTCCGCAACCGACAGTCTGATCCTGACTACCACTTCGCTTTCAACTTCCTCTACTGCCCTCGCGCCCGATTCGACGACCACGACACTCGTCCCAGCGACTACCACGACAAAGCCTCCGGCGACCACCACCTCGGTCGCTCCTCCCCCCAAGACGACCACGACCACAAGTGCGTCGGTTCCAACGTTCAGCTGCGGAAGCCAGACGGCGATCCCGGTGACCGAGTGTGAAGCGTTGGTCGCTCTCTACGGGTCAACCAACGGTGACGAGTGGGTGGACAACCAGGGGTGGATGATCGAGGGCGATCCGTGTAGTTGGCTCGGTGTGACGTGTAGTGACGGTTCAGTGTCAGAACTGGGTCCCACCGAAAGCGGGAACGGCCTCGTCGGTAACGTTCTGACAGGAGTACTTCCCCCACAATTGGGAAACCTCACCAACCTCACGTCACTGAACCTCTCCCATAACCGGATAACTGGCGGCATTCCACCGGAACTTGGCAACCTCGCCAATCTCACACACTTGTCTCTCTTCACCAATCGGATGCAAGGCACCATCCCGCCTGAGTTGGGAAAGCTCACCGCCCTCACAGCGCTGGCGCTTGGAGAAGGGAATCAATTCACCGGACCGATTCCCGCAGAACTGGGGAACCTCACCAACCTCGACAGACTCGGACTGGGTTGGAACCAGTTGTCCGGCCCGATTCCACGAGAGCTGGCGAACCTCAGCAAGCTCAACTTCATGGAGCTCAACGAGAATCAGCTATCTGGAACAATCCCGGCTGAACTCGGCAATCTTGGCAACCTTCTCTATCTGCACCTGGACGGAAACGAGTTGTCTGGATCGATTCCTCCCGAACTCGGTGACCTCACCAACGGCGATACCGGTCTGATCTCGCTTCGCCTCGAAAACAATCACCTCTCAGGAAGCGTCCCGACCGAGCTCAGCAACCTCGTCTGGCTCAACTGGTTCGGTCTGCATGGTCAGACGGGGTGCCTCACTGCCGCCGATCCGGAGTTCGCAGACTGGCTCGCCTCATGGGATGCCAGCTGGAACGACGGCTGCTCCTAGACCCACAGACGCCCGAACATGTACGGCAGTATGTTCGGTGTCACCAACCCGGGCGAGCGGGTTGGTGATTCGGCCGATTACGCCACCTCGCGGTTGAGGTGCTGGGTTTGGCTGACGCGCCCGGGCAGGGTGGGTGAAGAACGGCATCAGCCATCGGGCGCTGGCTCTGCGTGCCCTCGCTGACGCCTTGGACCGTGCATGAGCGGTACCATCGCGAGCCGAAGGAGGCCCCCATGCGCCGAGTCGTGATCATCATCGGACTGACCGCAGTCCTGGCCGCCGGTTGCAGCACCGGTGATTCCGGGACGACTCCCGCCACGGGGCTGCCGGAGAACCCGGAACGGTGCGAGGAGGCGGATCCGCGCGTGCTCGACTTCCTCCGTACCGGCATCGTGGTGGACGAGGTCGAGTTGCCGTGGGGGTTCGCCGTGAAGTCACAGGACTTCAGCGATGTGTGGATCGTCACGGCGGCCGTCGAGATCCCCGGTGACATCGACTACGGGACCTGGGCGATCCGAGCCCGCGTGTGGCCCGAGTCGTATGTCGGGGCCGTATCGGTGGACGAGATCGCGATGCGTGTGTCGAACTTCGGTGAGGGCACCGACATCGTCGTCACGAACGCGGCCGACGGTGTCCTCTCCGCCCAGTCGTGTGCCATCGCCCGTCTCGAGCTCGCCGGCTGACGAGACCTGAGCCCGCCTCACGCCCAAGACCCACCCAAGGGGCTGTGGATCCAACCCACGCGTTTGGGTTGCAGTTTGGTTGCAGCACGCCGGCCGCTCAACGTCGTTCCTCTTCGGCTGCTGTCGAACTGGAGAGCCCTGCACATGGAGTCGAGGGATGGCGTGAGAAAGACCCTCACCGACTCCCGAGGTTCCGCGATCCGGGGGCGTCGGTCTGCGTGCCGTATCGCTTGCGGTGGTGAGCGATCTGAGCGGCGAGCCCCTTCTGTGTTTGTGCCCGCGCGACGAGTTCAGAGGTGGAGGAGCGAGGGACAGGCATGCCTGCAGATCCCATGAGCTTGGGGGGCCTTTGTCTCTAGAAACCATGACGGCCAAGTATTACGATCGAAGTAGGTACGGATGCGCGCCCGGGCGGCGCTCCCCGGGCGGCGCTGACTAGTCCGCACGGAAGGAGAGGTGTCTGATGGTGAAGGTCATTCGCATCTTTGTCGTCATGACGTTGCTGCTGGCGGCGTTCGCGTCACCGGCGATGGCGGCCCACGAGAGGCCGGTCAAGGGAACCGTCACGGGGGAGCACGGTCCACCCGATTTCCTGAAGCCGGATTGCCCGGAATGGGCCGTGTGGCGGTATTCGAGCGAAGGGGTGGGGCGGGTGTCCCATCTCGGCAGGGTCGAGTACACACTGACCCAGTGCACAGTCCCCGGTCCCGAAGGAATCGCGTCCGAGGGCACGGTCAAGCTCGTTGCCGCCAACGGTGACGAGCTGTGGCTCGAGCACACGATGCTCAGCCAGATGACCTTCGGGGACGAACCGGGGCCTCCCCTGGGGTTCACGTTTGTCGGCACGTGGGAGGCAGTCGGCGGAACGGGGCGGTTCGCCCATGCAGTGGGACGTGGCATGTTGGACGGAGCTGGTGACATCCCCGGAGGGGGGGCCTACTTCGACGGCATCCCTGACGGTCTCCTGCAGCTCAACCTGAGGGGCAGCATCGCATACGACGCAAACGATCGATCCAGGAGGTAGCGGCTCCCGAGACTGTGCATACGACTGTGGATACGGTCGGCTTCGCGACGGAAGACCGCGCGACTCACGCCGACGACAAGAGTTGTGTCCCTCGGTCGGAAAGCCCTCTATACCTTGCGTGCGGGTGGAGGGACTCGAACCCCCACATCCTTTCGGATACCAGGTCCTAAGCCAAGAGTGGCGGACGTGAAGCGGTTGCCGGTCGGTGAGGCGGTCGTGCGTGCGACAGCCGGGGGTTGGGTGCCGGG
>JAWOGV010000244.1:0-17809 GCA_046496605.1 Acidimicrobiia bacterium
TGATATCTGGGAAGATATTTCACACTGAGAAAAAAAGATATTTATTGTACACATAAATCTTTTTGACGAAATAACCAGAACCCGGCAAATAGCTGAGCACGCAGATCACTCACCGGCGGGAGCGATATCGCGCACCCACCGTCGACCCAGATCCGGCAATCTGCGCTACCAATCCATTATCTGGCAGGCGCCACCGTCATCGGCCGGGCAGGCCGTGGCAGCGCTTGTACTTGAGACCCGCTCCACACGGGCAACGTTCGTTCCGCCCGACCTTGGTTTCCACCTCCCTGGGTAGAGCAGACACCTTCTGAGCGAGCTCGACTCGCCGCTCGCGGGTCTCCAGCTCGTCCTCCCACCTGCGAAGGTGCGCTTCCCACGCTCGCAAACGTCCCTCGATCGCCGACGCCTTCTCCTCTCGGCGAGCAACCTGTTCTTGGCGTCTCGCCAGCTCCTCCTCCGCCTGCGCTGCGAACACCGCCGGGTGCTCGTCGGTCTGATCACCGAACACGGCGATCAGTTCCCGTTCGATCAGTGTCACGACGGCTCGGCCCATCGAGACGCCGGCAGAGTCGCAGTAGCGCTTCCACGTCGACCACTTGGATGCCGTCACCGGCACCCTCACCATCCGGTACGTCTCGTCTTGTCCGAGACCTGCCAGCAGCTTGCGGTCGACTCTCGCCAGAGCGCCGCGGTCGAGATCCACTACCAGCTCACCTGTCTACATGTAGACAGCCAGCAACTTGTTGCACGTGCGTGTGTGGTTGGAGGGTGGTAGGCGCGATTCGCGATCCGTGGCGGTGTCAGGCGGGTTTGCGGCGACGGTGGCATTGTTCGTGAGCTTCTCATTGCTAGTTCCTCTCGTTGGGCTCCGTTCCGGGAGAGTCGAGTACTCGACTTTGTTGTCGGCGGCGGGCTGCGAGTGGTCGCGTTCGCTTCGGGTGGGGCGCCCTTGGCGAGATGAGAACCGGGTCGTGGGGCCGTGGACGGTGCACAGCCGCCTGGACGGGGCGCTGCAGCCCACCTCGGCCGCGGCGGTGGCTCGCGGGACCTCTGTCCCCTGTCCCCGTCAGGCAGGCCATCGGCTGTCTCGAACCCCAGGTTCGTTGTCTCGAGGAGCCGAAGGACGGGAGCATCGTCACGATCTTCTCCCGTGACCCTGTCATTTCGATGTCAGCAACCCTCCAACTGGACGGCCAAAGCCAGGTTCCACAGGTCGAATCCCAGGGAGGTGGGATCGGACCGTGGGATGAGGGCTACTCGTACCTGCGTCGAAGATGACACTGAGATGACAGGGTCGTTGGTGCTCGGCTGACATTCGGCGGACAGGGTGGCGCGATCCGATGGGGCTAGTCGATCCCACGGAGCAGGCGGGTCATGGCCGTTGACAAGCTGTTGTTGAAGCCGGAGGAGGCGGCTGAGCTGCTGTCGATCGGCCGCTCGAAGGTCTATGAACTGATCGGAACCGGTGAGCTGGCCTCGGTACGGATCGGCACCAGCCGAAGGATCCCCGCCGACGCGCTCGCCGAATTCGTGCGACAACTGCGAGCTCCGGTGACGAACCCAGTTTCCACCGGGCGGCGGTTGTGAGCATCCATCTGCGCCTCACCGAGAGTGGTGATCGGCGCTACGACGTCCGCCTGCGCGATCCGTCCGGGAGGACCTACACGAGGACATTCCGGACCAGACGTGAGGCGGAGGGATCGGGCGACCGTTCCAGACGTTCTCGCGATTGGCAACCGCGTGGCGTTCGATGAGCCCCCGTACATGCACATACTGGTCCCACTCGGGGACCCGGTATGCGAGATGGCTGAGTCCGTATGGGGCGATGTCGATGCCGCGTCCGGCCAGCCGGTCTCGCTGCTGCGCGGCGAATGTCCGGTAGTCCCCAATGATGTCCTCGAGCTGGTCTGCCATCAGCCGTCTCTTTCCGGACGTCATACAGGTGGTTGACGCCGTACGCGGCGCTCGTCAACGCCGAGTCAACGATAGCTGGGGGCGCACCCGTGTGTACGGCGACCCGATCGTCGCGGTGCTTTGGGCGGCTCGCCCCGACCTACTCGGTATTGACCGCGAGCGTGTCAGGGGGGAGGCACGCAGATTGGGCAAATCAAGTGCTTCGGCCGGACGCTCCCTACGGTGCGTGTTCTCGTCGCCGCTGGGCAGGTAGCGCTGGAGGTGCCGATCCCGGGCGGTCTCGAACATGAGCGATTTCGCTCGGGATTCGGTGATCGGTGCTGTGTGGATGCTTGGGCAGGAGCCGGTACCGGTGACCGGCGATGGCTGACGGGGGACCCAATCACACAACCAATAAGGCGAATCATCCGGACCCTGCCGTACGCTCGAGCGGGACTCGAACCACGAGCCCTCGAAGCAGAAATCGATCGAGTCCGCCACGACGACGAGTTCATGACCCGTCTGCGCGAGTGACCGAACGGGACAAAGAGATCCTCGGTCGCCTCTCCGAGTGAGATACCTCACCATCACCGAGGCCCTCACCATCGCCGAAGCCGTCACCGGGAACCTGATCAATACCGTTCGAGCAAGGGAGACAAATGATGGACGATGTACGGAAAATGGCGCAGGTGGTCGGCCTCGCCGGGGTCGCCTTAGCCGCGTCGGTGGCCGTTCAGAACGCGGTGTTTGGGGTCACTGGAGCACCCGCCTTCGGCGATCCTCTTGGTGTGGTCCTCGCCTACCACGTCGAGAACCGGGGCGCCGTGGCCGTCGCCGTGGGTCTGGAGGCCGTGAACCTGCCGCTGCTCCTGTTGTTCGTCACGGCGCTGCACGGGCTTGTGCAGCGCCGTGGCGGCGCAGGGTCGGACTGGTCGCGCCTCGCGGTGGCAGCCGGAGCGACGCTCTCGGCGGTATTCGCCCTCGCCATGGCCACGCACATCGCGGTCGTGCTCGCCGCGGATGGCCTGGCCGAGCCGACCCCCACCTTCGAGCTGATCTGGCAGCTCCATGCCGCGGTCTTCGCGCTCGCACTGCCCGCGCTCGGGGCGACCTTCATCGGCGCGGCGTTGGCCACCCACGCCAGCGGTTTGACGCGGCCGTGGCAGCGGCTGCTCGGCGTGGCGGGCGGCAGCTTGCTCATCTTTGCCGGGGCCGGAAACCTCGCCATCGCGGATGGGTCGCCACTGGTGTTCGTCGGAGTTCTGGGCTTGGCTGCGTGGCTCGTCTGGCTCGTTGTCACCGGCCTACGGCTCATCCGCGGACAGGGCTGACGAGACCACCGCCAGCCGGTACATCGCCCGGGCCGGCGCCCGGATGAGTGCCTCGTCGTTTCGGGTGATGGCATGGAGCCAGGCGACCGAAATGTTGTCGATGTCGGGGAGGATCCGCCCGATCGTCTTGTGTGAGTGCGACCCGTAGAACGCAGGTTCGGCGTCTTTCAGCACGGCGAGGTGGTAGCGGACGTGCGCGTCGAGTGGCGTCTTCGCCGCCTCTTCGGACCGGCCCAGAATGGTCGGAGACCCTCGCACCACGGTCGGTGCGCCGGATGTACCAGACGCTTTCGGCGGTCCTCAACGCCGCGGGCTTCGGTGAGACGAAGGCGCCGGTCTCCGCGTTGGCCGGACCGACTTCGACCGTTCGACCGTCACCATCGCCGAACAGGTCACACGAGGCGCCGGAGGCCGCTCGGCAATCGGCCCACCGAGATCGCACGCCGCCCGGAGAACCCTGTCCGCGCCGCCCTTCCTGATGGAACTCCTCGCGAACCATCTCGAGCTGCGGGGACTCACCACCCAGGACACCGACGCGTTCCTCTTCGTCAGCGCGGACGGGGACACCTCGACTACTCGAACTGGTTGCACCGGATCTGGTATCCGGGCCGACAGCAAGCCGGAGTCGAGTGGGCCCAGCTCCACGACCTCCGCCGGGCGAATGCGACCGGACTCGTCCTCGAAGGTGTCGACATCAAGACGGCTCAGACCAGCCTCGGTCACACCGAACCCAGGCTCACCTTGGGCATCTACGCCCAGGCCACCACCGAAGCGGACCGGCCAGCCGCCGACCGTCTCGGCGACCGATTCCTTCCCTGACGGGACCACGATCGCAGACGAGGGCTCCTGTGACGCGCGATGGACGCGCGATGGGAGGCGAACCCGAAGGTCGACTGTCTTCTGGGTCAGGCGACCTCGAGGAACCGAGACTCTCTAGGCTCACCTTCGTGGATCTACAACGGCAACTCGCGGCGGTGATGTTCACGGACATCGAAGGCTTCACTGCGGCGATGCAGACCGACGAATCTGCCGCGATGGCTGGGAGGGCAAAGTACGTCGCGGTCCTTGAGAAACAACACCGAGTGTTCGGTGGGGAGATTGCTCAGTTTTTCGGCGACGGAGCCCTCAGCAGGTTTGCCAACTCGACCGACGCCGTCGACTGCGCAGTCGCCATCCAGCGGGACCTTCGTGCGGTCCCCGAGGTCCCGGTGCGGATCGGAATCCACGTGGGCCACGTGATGGTGGAGCCGACTGGGCTCATCGGGGACGCGGTCAACATCGCATCCAGGATCGAATCGTTCGGGCTGCCTGGAGCCGTACTGATCAGTGATTCGGTTGAGGATCAGGTGAGGAATCAGGCCTCACTGAGCCTCGTGGACCTCGGAAAATTCAGACTCAAGAACATCGGGCGTCCTTTCTCAATATTTGCCGTCGACGCACCGGGGCTTCGGGTTCCCGCGTCGGACTTCCTGCAGGGCAAGGGCGAGAAGCTGGCGAGCCTTCCGTCAAACCTTCCCGGACGTTCGGGGCCGCTGTTGGGCCGCGAGACCGACATCAATGAGCTTGCGGTGCTTCTCGACCAATACAGGCTGGTGACCATCACGGGTCCCGGGGGGATCGGCAAGACGAGCACGGCGATTGAGCTTTGCCGAAGGATGGTGCCCGAGTTTCTCGACGGGATCTCGTTCGTCCCGATGGCAGACGTCACCGAGCCAGAACACGTGTTGCCGACCATTGCGAGCGTCCTCGATGTGAAGGAGAACGAGGAGAGGAGTCTTGAGGAGGGGTTGCTGTCGCTGATCGGCGACAAGAAGGCGCTTCTCATCTTGGACAACCTCGAGCAGGTGATCGATGCCGCGCCCCAGATCGCTGATCTGCTGGCGAATTCCCCCAACCTCAGTCTGATTGTCACCAGCAGGACGCCGTTGCGCATCAGCACCGAGCACGAGTACCGCTTGGATCCCTTGACCCTTCCCCCTCGCGATACACCGATGGGGGTGGAGGAACTCGACGACTTTGCGGCGGTCAAACTCTTCGCCGAGAGGGCACGCTTGGCGAACCCTTCCTTCGCGATTACGGCTGAGAACGCTGCGGCGGTCGTCGACATCTGCAGACGGCTGGATGGCCTGCCACTCGCCATCGAGCTCGCTGCTCCGAGAATGCGGATTCTCACACCCGACGCCCTCCTTGAACGGTTATCGCATGCTCTCGACGTCCTCACCGCCGGCCCACGCGACCGGCCACTCCGTCAACAGACGCTGCGAGGGGCCATCGACTGGAGCCATTCACTGCTCGACGAGGCGGAACAGCGCTTGTTTCGACGGCTGTCGGTCTTCGTGGGTGGAGCGACGTTCGACGACATTCAGTCCGTGGCTGCTGACGCGGGCGGCGATGTCTTCGGTGAGCTGGAATCGCTTGTGGAGAAGGCCCTCGTCGCCATCGATGGGTCCAGGTTCTCGATGTTGCAGACGGTTCGGGAGTTTGCCGCCGAGTGCCTGGAAGCGGTGGGTGAGACTCGTGAGATCACTCGGCGATACAGCGAGCACTATGCGCGTGTTGCGGGCTCCGTGCGGGAGGGAGTGGAGGGAACCGAGCAAGTGAGCTGGATGGAACGGGGGATGATCGAGGAGCCGAACCTCCTCGCTGCCCTGGAGCATCTTTTCGAACTAGCCAAGGCCGGCGACAACGGAGCGGCGGAGCTTGGTGCCACCGCCGTCGGAGACCTCTGGTTGTACTGGCATATCCGCGGAAAGCATCTGAGTGCCCGTGACTACGCCCGGGACTTCCTGGCGCTGGTGCAAGGACCGAGCAGGGGGCGAGCGCGGGCGCTGGTCACGGCGGGCCTGGCCTCCCTGACGCTTGGAAACCCTGCTGGAGCTGTCGAGGAACTACTGGAAGCACGTGCGATCGGCGTAGAACTCGGCGAGAGCTACTTGGTCATCGCCGCTGTGGTGAGCCTCATGGTTGCCAGCATGATGCTGGCATCGGAACGTGCTGGTGAGTACGCGATTGAGGGTATGGCCAGATTGGAAGGGGAAGACTTCCCCATGCTCCGTGGCCTGATGCTCGCCTTCGACGGCATCTTCCATCTCGCCGCAGGGGACATTGAGGGCGCCCGCTCTCGATGCGAGGAAGCACTCGCCATCCAACAACGTCGCGAGGACCACGAGGGCGCCGGGATCTCGCTTGCCGCGTTAGCCGCGCTAGCCGGCAGCCAGAAGGAGACTACGAAAGCGCTCAAGTTGTATCGGAGCGCTCAGTCCTCCTTCGAGAAAGTCGGCGACCGAGCCGAGGAGGCAAGAGTGTTTGGCGAGATGGCCTGGACCTACCTTGCTGCTGGCGATCCTCCGAGCGCACGACAGAGCTTCCTCGCCTCGGCGGCTGCACATCAAGATGTGGGCAGCCTGCCCGGTATCGGCAACTCCCTGGTAGGTCTTGCCGCGGTCGCCTCCGCGAGCGGGAACCCCGAGACAGCCGTGGCCTTGGCCTCGGCTGCCGACAAGCTGCTAGGCGAGGAGGGAGTCGTCGTGGCCTATTCGGAAGACAGCCCGGGGCGGGCCCACCTCGAAACTGCAGAAGCTGCTTTGACTCCCGACGAGATCAAGCGAGCCAAGACCGAAGGGGCAGCCCTGTCCATTCGTGATGCCCTTGGTTTGGCGCGTTCGGGCTCGCCCGCCGACGGCGGGCTGCGGGACAACTTGGAAGAGTCGCAAGAGAGCTGGACGCAGGAGGGATGACGCCATGAACCAAGAGGAGCTGCGAGATTTTGCTGCCCGCTACACCGAGGCCTGGAGCTCCCACGATGCGGACGCGACCGCTGGATTCTTTGCTGAGGACGGGTCTATCGCTGTCAACGGTGGAAAGCCAGCAGTTGGCAGCACCGAGATCGCCCAACTGGTTCAAGGTTTCTACGACGCCTTCCCAGACACGGTGGTGATCATGGATGCCGTGCGAGGAGCAGGCGCCCAGGCCGTGTACCTGTGGACCTACGAAGGCACGAACACAGGCCCGGGCGGCTCTGGCAACAGGGTGCGGTTCAACGGCTGGGAAGCCTGGACGCTCTCAGACGATGGTCTGATCGCGAAATCGATCGGGACTTTCGATGCGGAGGAGTATGAGCGCCAGCTCGCCGAAGGGGTTTGAGCACTTGAACGGCTTGCCGCAGGCAGATTGACTTCATCGGTCGGCCCCATGGGCGCACCACGACGTCGTTGTCGAATGCGTCCCGTCCCCGCTCGACAATCGCGGCGACTCATCTGCCGCCGCAATCATGTCGGCCAGGCGGTGGGCGTCGGATCGGCTCACAGCATGACGGCGTCGCTTCGGATCTCGTTGTCTCCTTCGAGAAGCGCCCCGAGCGAGATGACGTCGACATCGACGCCCAGGAGGTCACAGAGCGCCTCCTCGAGATGGATCTGATCCAGAAGTGAGCTCCCCGGCTCGAACTCGACGAGGAAATCGATGTCACTGTCGACCGGTGCCTCGCCCCGCGCAACCGAACCGAACACCGCGATCGAACGGGCGTTGTGCGGCTCCAACAACGCCCGAATCTCGGCCCGGTGAGCCTCGATGAGTGAGTTGAGAGCTATCGAGCGTCCCGCCATGAGCAGATTGTGCGGTCGGTCGCCCTAGTCGCCACAGGTTTCGAGACGCGCGATGGACGCGCGATGGAACACCCTCCCAAACCAGAGGGCCGCCCCGGAGGGCGGCCCTGACCTGGTGTTTCTCTGGTCGGGACGGCCGGATTCGAACCGGCGACCTCAGCGTCCCGAACGCTCAGGTCGCGGGCGGAGGCGCCGATACCTGAATGATGGCTCCTCGATACGCCCGGGGTTTCGTTGCCCTCGTCACGGCTTTCACCGTCCTCCTCCCGGCTGGGGCGCATGCCGTCGATCTGGGTGAGGACGTCGAGTACGACCTCGTCTTCCCCGTCGAGGGTGTCCACCACTTCTCGGACACGTTCTGGGCGGGCCGGTCGCACGGATTCCACACGGGCCAGGACATCATGGCCGACAAGATGGTCCCGGTCCTCGCCGCCGCTTCCGGGGTCGTGAGGCTCGTCAATTGGACGAACAGGGATCACATGAATCCCGATCGGTGCTGCTCGCTGGTGATTCTCCACGATGACGGGTGGGAGAGCTGGTACATCCATCTCGACAACGACACGACCGGAACGGATGACGGGAAGGGATGGGGTATCAAGCGTGCCATCACGCCCGGCGTCCGAGTGGAGGCCGGTCAGCACATCGCGTGGGTGGGGGACAGCGGAACGGCTGAGGACACAGCCCCCCATCTCCACTTCGAGCTGCGAAACCCCGCCGGAGTGATCGTGAACCCCTACTCGGCCCTCGTGGCCGCCGGAGGAAACGATGTCGGCGGAAAGGCGCGGGATCCACTCGTCGGCGGAGCACGCGTCCTCCAGCGAGGTGTCCACGGAGCGGACGTGCGTGTCCTGCAGGAGAGGCTTGGCGCCCTCGGCTACGACAGCGGAACGCCCGACGGCCGGTTCGGCCCCCGAACCGAGACAGCCGTCCGCCGGTTCCAGGCAGCAAACTCGTTGACCGCCGATGGTCTGGTCGGACGTTCCACGAAGACGGCGGTCGCGGGACTGGCCTACGACGCTTCGGACTCGCGTGTCCTCTCACTTGGTTCACGCGGCGAGTCCGTGCAGGCAGTGCAGCGGGCGCTCGACGAGAAGGGTTTCGATCCGGGAGCTGCGGATGGGATCTTCGGGCCGATGACGCTCAGCGCCGTCGTCTCCTTCCAGCAGTACCACAAGCTGTGGGTCGATGGCCTCGTCGGCCCCCGCACGCGTGCAACGCTCGGTATGGGGTGAGGATTCGCGCTGAGGCGTATCGGCGGACGTCGCGTACGCTTCGATCATGAAGGCGAGCATGGGCGGTGCTTCGGGCGAGCCCCGCGTTCGAAGCGGGGTGGCCGCCGCCGCCCTCGGGGCGGTGTTCCCCGGGCTCGGGCACGGATACATCGGCTACCGACGGCGGGCAGTGCTGATGGCACTGCCGGTCGTGGCGATCGGAGCCGGAGTCCTCGCGGTCAGCCGTATGTCGAGCTTCGATCTCCTCGGATGGGTGGTTCGGCCAACGGTGCTCAAGGCCATCCTCGCGTTCAACATCGCGATCCTGGTCTGGCGCGTCGTCGGGGTTGCGGATCCATACCGCCTCTCCCGGTCGAGGCGTGGACTCGGTGCATCGATGATCGTTGCGCTTCTCGCTGTCGCTGTCGCGCTGCCCCACGTGCTCGTGGCTCGGTACACGCTCGATGCCGCGCAACTCCTCGACGATGTGTTCGTGACGGAGAACGAGGTTCGCACCATCGCCTTCGACGACGTCGATGCGCGTCCTGCCCCCTTCGCCCCTGACGACATGGCGATCACCGAGGTGCAGGATCCCGCAACGAGGGTGACCGTCATTCGTGACGTGCCGAGGAGGAACCTGATCTTCGTCGAAGGAGTCGGTGACCCCGATGCCGTCGCCCTCCGACGCGAGTATCAACAAAGCAGCGACACCTCCCTCCGGTCGTTGATCGGTGACGACGTCGCCGGTGTCGATCGTGTGACGATCCTGCTCGCTGGTGGCGATGGAGGTCCGGGTCGCGGCGGGTCGCGCACCGATTCGATCATGGTCGCATCGCTCGACACGACAACGGGTAAGGCAGCGCTGTTCGGCATCCCTCGCAACATGACCCACGTGCCGATTCCCGACGCGTGGTCGACGGCGTTCGTCGATCTCGAGAAGCAGCTCGTCCCCTACTCCGAGCGTTCGGCCTGGACCGACGAGGACGGCGACGGAGAGCCTGATCAGTTCGAACCCTGCAACTGCTTCCCGGATCAGATCAACGCGATCTACCCGTTCACCCGCAAGTGGGTCGACACATATCCCGACGAGGTCGACCCCGGGCTCGCTGCCCTGCGCGACACGCTCGAGATCCTGCTCGGGATCGAGATCGACTACTACGCAATGGTCAACATGGGTGGGTTCGTGAGGGTCGTCGATGCCCTCGGCGGAGTGCGCGTGTACGTGACCGGATCCGTTTCCACCGAGGTGTCTCCTGCGAACGAAGGGGAGGATTGGATCATCATCGATCTCTCACCGGGATGGCAACGCCTGAACGGTCATGAAGCCCTCGCCTATGTCCGGGAGAGGAAGAGCACGTCCGACTACACACGCATGCACCGCCAGCGCTGCATGCTCAAGGCCGTGGCCGCACAGGCTGATCCGGCGACGGTCCTCACCCGCTTCAGCGCGATCTCGCGAGCAGTCGGATCCTCGGTGAGGACGGACATCGACCTCGCCTACCTCCCGAGGCTCGTCGAGTATGCGTCTGCACTCGACTTCGAAGACGTGGCGACCGTGGGGTTCGTACCGCCCTACTACACGCCGGTACTCGATGCCCGCGGGAAGCCGACACCGGACCTGCCACGGATCCAGGCGATGGTCCGTTGGGCCCTCAACGCCGACGAGACGACGACGTTCTCGACAGGGTCCGACAGCGAGTGCCGCTTCTGAGGTACGGCTGGTGATGATGCACCGTCGAACGGCGCTCCTCGCCGAGTATCGGCTGGTCGGGCGTACCGTTTGACTGTCGACCGTGAGGGGACCGTGGCGACCTCCGCCATCGAAGGTGTCTCGTACTCGAGACCATGGCTCGCAGCCATCCTGAGTGCTCTCGTGCCCGGCGCGGGTCAGGCGTATTCGCGGAGGTACCGCAGGGCGCTCGTGTGGTTCAGCCCCACGGTCGTCGTCCTTGCAGTCCTCATCCCGCTCACGACGCTCCGCACGACGGACCTCGTCGGGGCGGTGCTCGACCCCGACGTACTGTGGACGGTGTTCGCCGCGAACATCCTCATCGCGATGTGGAGAATCGCCGCCTCCATCGACGCGTACGCAATCGCGTCCGGGACACACGGGTCGACAGGATCCCACCTCGGCTTCTTCCTGATCGGGTGTGCCCTCGGGCTGGTCGTGATCCTGCCCCACGCGCTCATCGGTCGCTACACATACGATGCGGCCTACGTCATCGAAGCGGTCTTCGTCACCGACGACGCTCCACCGAGTACCCCGTTGATCCCGATCGGCACGGACGCCGACATCGTGCCGGACCCTGTCGTTCACGTGTACGAGACCGATGGTGTCGTTTCGACCTCGACGCGAAACCTCCTGTTCCGGGAGGGGTTCGGGGACCCGGACGCTGTCGCCATCTGGCCGGCGATCGTTGCCGAACGGAACTCGCGCCTCCGCTCGGCGCCGTTCCTGGACTTCAATGAACGAGTCGGTGCCGGCCGCATCACGATCCTGTTCGCGGGCGGCGATGCCGGACCCGGCAGGGGCGGTCTTCGAACCGATGCGATGATGGTCGCCACCATCGATACGGCGACGGGACGGGCCTCGCTCTTCAGCTTCCCGAGGAACATGGCCCAGATACCGCTGCCGGAGGCCTTCGAGGACGCGTTCGTGGATCTCGAGCTCCGTTTGGCCCCTCCGCCGGAACCGGTGGAGGACACGACCGAACCGATCGATACGACAGCGGTTGAGGAGGTGCCCGAGTTCGAGTCGTGCAAGTGCTTTCCCGAACAGCTCAACGCCGTGTACCCGTTCACACGACGATGGACGGGCACCTACCCCGATGAGCAGGATCCAGGGATGGCGGCGTTGCGCGACGTCCTCGAGAACCTGATGGGTCTCAGCATCGACTACTACGCGCTGATCGACATGGCAGCGTTCGTGGATCTCGTCGACGCCATCGGCGGCATCGACGTGTTCGTACTCAAAGCGTTCGAGTCCGAGGTGTCTCCGCCACGGGAGGGCGATCCGTGGGCCTACGTCAAGGTCGAGCCGGGATGGAACCACCTCGATGGCCCCGAGGCTCTCGCCTACGCAAGAGCACGGAAGGACTCGTCGGACTACACGCGCATGGCCCGTCAGCGATGCATGGTGAAGGCCGTCGCAGCCAAGTCGGATCCGATGACCCTGCTCCGATCGTTCCCGGCGATCGCCGACGCGATCACGGGCTCCGTCGTGACGGATATCCCGCTCACGTTCCTCCCGGACTTCATCGAGGCGGTATCCGGCCTCGGCTTCGAGGACATCGAGACCATCGGATTCACGCACAGCTACTGGCTCGATGAACGTGACCACAAGGGGCATCCGGTGCCCGACGTGGACCGCATCCAGACGAAGGTTCGCCAGGTGATCAGGGGCCAATCGGACCCGGACGCGGTCTTCGAGGTTTCCACCGAGTGTGAGACCTGACTTCGGGAGCCGGTGGCGGGTGGCTGAAGGCCCCGAGGGTCAAGGCAATCCCGGAATCCGCCGATACCAGATCTGATGTCGTCTGTTCTGATCGCGCGCAATGAGCGGTACCGACTCATGGGCCTGCTGCTCAGGGTTCGCATGCTCGCGTACGCGATCATCGGCATTCCGGGGATCATCGCCCTCGACCTGGACGCGCCCATCCAGGTCGCAGCGGTCATCGCCCTCGCCGTGTGCGCCGGTGCGCCGTTCATTGTCCGGCGAGGCGGCAGATACTCAGGTGTTCGCCTTTCAGGCGGTATCGATGTCGTCCTGTCGTACTTCGTGTGGGTCGCCGTACCCGATGCCGCGGCGATCACGCTCGTCCTGAGCATCTGGACGGTCGCCGTTGTCGAGTTCTTCTCGAGGCGATCCACATCGACCCGATTCGCCGGCACCGTCATGGCCATGGAGATCTCCAAGATCGGTCTCGTGCTCATCGCTCCGACGAGTGTCATGGCGGACCAGGGCCTCTCCATCCTGCTGATCGCCGGCCGGACCATCGCGATCGGACTGTCATTCCTCGTCATGCGAGGTCTCGATCGATACCTCCAGAGCCTTCATGCGGCAGCCGAGACCAGTGCCGACCGCTACCAGCGGCTGCTCGCGTCCGCACCGACCGCGTTCCTCGTCGTGACCGACGGTGTGATCCGATACGCGAACGACGCTGCGCAACGACTGCTCACGGGAGGAATCGCGACAATCCACGAACGTTCGTTCGGCGACTTCGCGGATGTCACGAGCCGTGATGGCCTCCTCGAGAGCATCGATCGCTGTGAACAGAGGCTCGAGCCCTTCACGCTCGTCGGTGTCGCCATGGTGAACGAGACAGGGGAGACGATCGTGGTGGATGCCGCCGTCACACCGATCGACTACGGCAACGAGTTGGCCGTGCAGGTCGCCCTCCATGACGTATCGGCACAGCGACGAGCCGAGTCGGAGCTCATCGAGACCAGGCTCAACTTCCGATCGTTCTTCGAGCGGATCCCGGTTGCACTCTACCGATCCCGTCCCAACGGCGAGATCATCCAGGCGAACAGGGCTCTCGTCGATCTCCTCGGGGCACGATCGGAGGCCGAGCTGATCGGCATGGATGCGGGATCGATGTACGTCGACTCCGTGGATAGGCAGCGTCTCAACGAGATGCTCGCCGAACAACGAACCGTCGTTGGATTCGAGGCGAGGATGCGGCGTCTTGACGGCACCGTCATCTGGGTTCGCGACACGACGCGGATGATCGACACCGACGTCGGGGAGATCTACGAGGGCGCTCTCGTGGATGTCACCGGCCGACGCAACATCGAGGACGAGCTGTGGGCGCGCGCCATCCAGCAGGAGGCGGCTGCTTCGATCGGCCAGATCGCGCTCGAGGCCGACGATATCTCGCTCGTCATGCGATCCGTGACCGAGTCCGTCGCCCGCGTCCTCAGAACGGATGGTGCGGCCGTTCTCGCGAGGCAACCCGACGGTTCGTTCAACCTGCTCGGCCACACGTCGTCGTTCGATCTCGACCCCTTGGCCACCGCGTCCCTCGCCGATCGTGCCCACATGACGGCGGCCCCTGTGGTCCTCAGGTCGGCAGTGGAGGTCAGGTTCGCGGCCCCACGCCTCGCCGACGCGAACGTCGAGTCGGTGGTCGCAGTGATGATCCCGGGTGCCGACATCGACTTCGGTACGCTCTTCGTCCTCTCGCGAACCGAGCGGATCTTCACCTCGGAGGACCTCAACTTCCTCCACTCGGTCGCCAACGTCCTCGCTGCTGCCATCGATCGTGCGAGTGCGAAGGCACGCCTCGAGACCCTCCTTCGCTCCAAGGATGCCTTCGTCGCCTCGGTCAGTCACGAGCTGCGGACACCGCTCACGGTCGTGAACGGTATGGCACTCGAGCTGAACGAGCGCTGGGCCGAACTGACCCAGGAAGAGTGTGGGGAGTTCACCCGGATGCTCGTCGAGCAGAGTCAGGACATGTCCGACCTGATCGAAGACCTCCTCGTCGCTGCACGTGCCAACGTGGGAAGTGTGACGGTCGTCAGTGAACCGGTCGAGATCGATCGACACATCCGCAGCGTTCTTGCCAGCTACCCAGCAGACCCCGGCAGGACGATCCGCGTGGATGTCCACGAGGGGATCGTGGACGCCGATCCCATGCGGGTCAGGCAGATCCTCCGCAACCTCATCACGAATGCCATCCGATACGGCGGTCCGAACATTGAGGTCATGATGGCGTCAACGTCGGGGGCGCATGCCGTCGAGGTGATCGACGACGGGCCAGGGATCCCCGCCGAGGACCGCGATCGCGTCTTCGAGCCGTATGAGCGGGCCCACACGGCCATCGGTCTTCCGGGCTCCGTCGGGTTGGGGCTGACCGTGTCGAGAACGCTCGCCGAGCTGATGGGGGGTTCGCTGACCTATCGGCACGACGGCCGGTCGTGTTTCCGGCTCGAGTTGTCCCGCGATACCGATGCCGAACGCGCCCGTGCCTCGGAGCTCGAGAAGGATCGGAACCTCGTCATCCCGCGTACGAGCGCGTTCGGTGTGGGCCGAATCGGTGTCGACCTCGGATAGGACGCGTCAGGCGTCGATCGCCGCCTGCTTCTCGGAGAGGGTGACGAGGAGGCTCTCGTAGGAATCGGCGAATGCCGCGACACCGTCGACCTGGAGTCGATCGGTGATCGACCCGAAGTCGAGGCCGATCTCGTGAAGGGAACGAATCCGCTTTGTGGCCGCGTCGATTCCGTCGAGCAGGGAATCGGCCTTCACGACGCCATGGTCCTCGAAGTCGTCGATCGTATCGGGAGGGGCTGTGTTGACCGTGTTCGGTCCGATCAACTCCTCGACGTACATCACGTCCCGATAATTCGGGTTCTTCGTCGATGTGGATGCCCACAGGACGCGCTGTGGCCTCGTGCCGCGGCCGGCGAGAGCCGTGAATCCATGGCCCTCGAACAGCTCGCGGTAGCGCCCATAGGCGGCCTTCGCGTTCGCGATGGCGAGCGTTCCGCGCAGGTCGAGCGCCTCGCTCGTTCCGATCCGCTCGAGGGCCTGATCTGCATACGTGTCCACCCTGCTCACGAAGAACGATGCGACTGATGCGAGCGTCGAGGGATCGGATGCCCGCTCCGCGCCGCGGATGTATGCATGTGCCACCGCCTCGTAGTCGTCGAGCGAGAACATCAGTGTCGCATTGATGTTGATACCGGCGGCCGTCAGCTCCTCGATCGCGGGGATACCTTCCCTCGTCGCAGGCACCTTCACCATGAGGTTGGGTCGGTCGACGCGGTCCCAGAGTCTCATCGCGTCAGCGATCGTCCCGGCGGTGTCGTGCGCAAGTCGCGGAGAGACCTCGAGGCTGACGTATCCGTCGACGCCCTTCGATGTTGCGTAGACGCCTGCGAGAATGTCGGCTGCTGCCACGATGTCCGCAACAGCGAGGCTCTCGAAGACGGCCTCTGGGCGCTGGTTCCCCAGATCGGCGATCTGGTCGTCGTACAGGTCGGACTGGGCGATCGCCTTGTCGAAGATCGACGGGTTCGACGTCACGCCACGGATCCCCCGGTCGACGAGCTCGGCGAGGCCGCCGCCAGCGTCGAGCATGTCCCTGCGGATGAAGTCGTACCAGACGGACTGGCCGACGGCGAGGAGTTCGTGAAGCTTCGTCATGGTTCCCTCCGATACGGTCGAATGCAATTCCCGTCCGAGGATCCCACTTCACTCATCGGGGGCGTCCACGATCTCGCGCGCAATGGATCGCATCGTCGGTGCCAGTTCGGGGTTCTGCATGGCAACGTGCGCCGTTGCTTCGAGGAAGCCCGTCGGAGAACCGCAGTCGAACCGCCGAGCGGCGGACCTGACCGCGTGCAGAGGCATGGTGGAGATCGACTGGCGGATCGCGTCGGTCAGCTGGATCTCTCCGCCTGCTCCTGGCCTTGTCGAGCTCAAGGCATCCATGACTGACGGGTCGAGGATGTACCGTCCGATGATTGCGAGATTCGACGGGGCGTCAGCCGGAGATGGCTTCTCGACGACGTCGTCGACATGGATGACGCCGTCGTGCTCGTGCGTCGGCCTGATGATGCCGTATCGGTCCGTCCTCGATGGATCGACGTCGTCGACGAGGACGACGTTTCCTCCGTGAACGGCATGCACGTCGATCATGGCGGACAGGGGGAGATCGTCCCCGATGATCAGCTCATCGGCCAGCAGTACCGCGAACGGTTCGTTCCCGATGAGGTTGCGCGCACACCACACGGCATGGCCGAGGCCGAGCGGTTCCATCTGTCGCACGAACGCGAACTGTCCGGGCCGCGGACGCATTTCCTCGAGCATCGCGGCCAGGTCGGTCTTGCCCTTCTCGACGAGCTCACGTTCGAGTTCGTAGCTCACATCGAAGTAGTCCTCGACGGCTGAGTGATCGCGGCCTGTGACGAACACAAGCGATTCGATGCCCGCGGCATTCGCCTCGTCGACGGCGTACTGGATGAGCGGGCGGTCGACGACGGGAAGCAGCACCTTCGGCATCGCCTTCGTCGCCGGGAGGAAGCGCGTGCCGAACCCTGCGATGGGGAACACGGCTGTACGAACCATTGCCATCAGGAGGTCACCGCCTCTGACACACGCTCGGCGTGATCCTTCGCCCTGACGTTGTAGAAGGCATCCTCGACGATGCCATCCTCATCGATCACGAAGGTCGACCGGATGAGGCCCTCGTACTCCTTGCCGTAGTTCTTCTTCACTCCCCACGCACCGAATGTCGCTGCCATGGCGTGGTCGGGATCGGACAGCAGGTCGAATGGCAGTCCGTATTCGGTGCGGAACTCGGCGAGCTTGTCGGGTGCGTCGGGGGAGACGCCGAGAATCCGGTAGCCATGCTCTGCGAACACGTCATACCGGTCCCGGAAGTCACAGGATTCCGTCGTGCAGCCCGGGGTGAAGGCACGCGGGTAGAAGTAGATGATCAACTTGCTGCCCTCGAACTCCTCGAATGAACGTGATGCACCCGTGTGGTCGATCGCGACGAATGGTGGAGCAGCGTCGCCCGGCCTGAGGTTCCTCGGCTCTGGTGATGGTGAGGCTTTGGTGGTCATGGAGTCAGGGTACCCACGTCAGCGCACGGCAGATCGGACGCGCAGCTGGCCGCACGCGGCGTCGATGTCCTGTCCTCGCGTGTCGCGAAGGGTGACGTTCGCCCCCTCCCTGCGGAGGGTTCCGATGAAGCGCCGAACGCTGTCGCTGTCGGGAGGGCGATCGATGCTCAGGGGCGTCGGGTTCAGTGCGATG
>JAWOGV010000054.1:0-3163 GCA_046496605.1 Acidimicrobiia bacterium
GGGAGCGAACGACTCAATGCATCCGGGCCCGGAGTTCGGTGGCGATCTCCTCGACGTCACAGCCCGCACCCGACACGAGCGCGAGCAGGTGATACAACAGGTCCGCTGCCTCCTCGGTCACGCGCGAGGGATCGCCGCCGAGCGCGAGGTCCTTCCGTGCGAACGCCACCTCACCCGCCTCCTCGAGCACCTTGCGCGCGGCGAGATCCGGGTCCGAGACGAGCCTCGCCGTATAGGAGACCTCTGGATCAGCATCTGCCCGCGTGGCGATGATCCGTGTGAGGTGGTCGAGGGTCGCTCCGAATGTCGTGGCACGGGACGCTCCGAAGCAGGTGTCGGCCCCCGTGTGGCAGGTCGGGCCGTCGGGATCGGCCATGATGAGGAGGGCGTCCCCATCGCAGTCCGCGGAGACGGAGTGCACCCTCAACGTGTTCCCGCTTGTCTCGCCCTTCTTCCAGATCCGGCCCCTCGTCCTGCTCCAGAAGTGCACGAAACCCGTCTCCTGGGTGAGGCGGAGTGCCTCGGCATCCATGTACCCCACCATGCGGACCGAGCCTGTGGCGGCGTCCTGGACCACGCAGACCACGAGGCCATCGCTCGATGGCGTGAGCGAGGAGAAATCGATCATCACGCTGTGCTCCTCACCGGGATGCCGCGGTCTGCGAGTGCCTCATGGATCTGCCCGACCGTGTAGTGGTCGCGGTGGAAGATGGATGCTGCGAGCACGGCGTCCGCCCTTCCCTCTGCAAGGGCGTCGGCAAGGTCGTTCGGACCCCCCGCGCCGCCCGAAGCGATGATCGGCACGTCAACTCGCGCCCGCACTGCTTCGAGGAGCTCGAGGTCATACCCCTGGTTCGTGCCGTCGCGGTCCATCGACGTCATCAGGATCTCGCCCGCTCCGAGGCGACACGCGCGCGCTGCCCAGTCCAAGGCGTCGAGCCCGATGTCCACGCGCCCGCCATGGGTGTGCACGGTCCAGCTCCTCGCGGTCCGTCGCGCGTCGATCGCCACGACGACGCACTGGGATCCGAACGCGGTCGCGCACTCACGAATCAGCCTCGGACGCTGCACCGCGGCAGAGTTCATGGCGACCTTGTCGGCTCCGGCCCTCAGGACGGCGCGCATGTCCGACACACCGCGTACACCGCCGCCGACGGTCAGGGGAACGAACACATTCTCGGCCGTACGCCGAACGGTCTCCAGCATCGTGGTGCGGCCCGACGGTGTCGCTGCGATGTCGAGGAAGCAGATCTCGTCAGCACCTGCATCTGCATATCTGGCCGCCATCTCGACCGGATCGCCTTCATCCGTGAGATCGACGAAGTTCGTGCCCTTCACGACGCGGCCGTCGGCCACGTCGAGGCATGGAATGACACGCCTACGCAACACGGGCTGCCTCGCGGCACGATGTGACGAAGCGGTTCAGCACCGCACTCCCCGCGTGGGAGGACCGCTCGGGATGGAACTGGACGCCAACGACGTTCCCCGATCGGACGATCGAGGCGAAGCGGTCAGCGCCGTGGCGGGTCCAGCCAGTGACGATGTCGGGATCGTCCGGACGCGGGGCGAAGCTGTGGACGAAGTAGAACTGCGTGTCCCCGCCGGGCGGAATGAGCGGGTCCGTGCAGTCATCGACGTCGTTCCAACCCATGTGGGGGAGTGGGCTGGCCATCAGGCGACCGATGTGACCGTCCATGAGGCCGAGGCAGGTCGTGTCGTCCTCCTCGGAATACTCGAACAGCAGCTGCATGCCGACACACACTCCGAGGAAGGGGCCTGCGTACGCCCGGAGCGGCCCGACGAGATCTGCACGCCGGAGCGTGCGCATCGCGGCGCCCGTCGCCCCGACCCCTGGAAGGATCACCCCGTCAAAGGGCGCCAGGTCGCACCCTTGTGCCACCCTCGTGGGCTGTGCCCCCGCGCGCACGAGTGCCTGCTCCATCGAGACGAGGTTTCCTGCACCGTGGTCGACGACGGCGATCGATGTCACATCGATCCCTTCGTCGACGGAACGCCCACCCTACGATCGTCGACAGTGACGGCCTTGCGGGTCGCCCGTGCGAGGGCCTTGAACATCGCCTCGGCGATGTGGTGATCGTTGCGGCCCGTCGCCTCGATGTGCAGGGTGAGCCTCCCGCTCCGGCTGAATGCCTCGAAGGCGTGCCCGATCATCTGCGTGGACAACCCACCGAGGCGCTCCCCGTGGAACGAGGCGGTGATCACTGCGTACGCCCTGCCACCGACGTCGATGGCACAAGCGGCCACCGATTCATCCATGGGAACACGGGCGTCGCCGTAGCGGCTGATCCCGGAGCGGTCCCCGAGCGCCGAATCTATCGCCTCGCCGAGTGTCAGCATCGTGTCCTCGACGGTGTGGTGGTCGTCGACGTGGAGGTCGCCCGTCGTCGTGAGTACGACATCGATGAGGGAGTGGTGGGCGAAGGCGTTGACGAGGTGGTCGAGCATCCCGATCCCCGTTGCAACCTCGGCGCGGCCCGTGCCATCGAGATCGATGCTCACTTCGACGGTCGTCTCGGTCGTCACGCGCGAGATGTGGGCTGTGCGGGTCATGGCTGGCGCCTCCTCAGTGCATCGATGAGCCTGTCGTTCTCTTCCCTCGTCCGAACCGTGAATCGCAGGAAGTCATGGATCGGGCTCGTCGGTGCGAAGGCGCGCACGACGAGGCCTTCCGTCATGAGATCGTCTGCGAGCGTCCTGGCGGAGGGTCCGACGCTGCAGAGGACGAAGTTGGCCTCCGAGCCGGGGACCACTTCCATGCCGATACCCCGAAGGCCCTCCGAGAGCCGTACCCGCTCCCGAACGATCCGATCCACCTGTCGGTGCATCCTGCTCGTGGTCACGAGCGCCGATTCCGCGATCTCTGCGGACATGGACGAGATGCTCCCCGGCGGCCTGACCCCGTCGAGTTCCCGCGCGATGTCAGGGGTCGTCATGGCGAACCCGACCCGCAGCGCAGCGAGACCGAATCCCTTGGAGAGGGTCTGGCACACGATCACGTTGTCGAACTGCTCCACCCATGGCGACCAACGGTCCTGCGTGAACTCCGCATACGCCGCATCGATCACGACGAGGCCTCCGGCGTCCCTGATGATGGCGGCGATCTCCGCGTCAGCGATCCGGTGTCCCGTCGGGTTGTTGGGGG
>JAWOGV010000134.1:0-3788 GCA_046496605.1 Acidimicrobiia bacterium
GTCGATGGTGTCAGTGCGTCCGTGTTCAGGGGGCACATGCATCCCGTGACGATGGCGAGCCGTCTCGTGCGCCAACTCGACTTCCTCTCATTCGAGACCCCTGCCGGCCCCCAGATCCCGAACGACCTGACGGTCGCGATCCACCCGGCCGACCTCGACCCGACCATTGACGTCGCTGCCCTGGAGGTCGAACTCGCAACGGTGGGCACCGTCGCTGCGGACGACGCCGGATGGCGGCTCGTCGGTCCGATCGAGGTGCACCTCGCAACGAGTCAGGCCGTGCCAAGGGGGATCCTCCAGTGCGCAGGTGACTCGATGCCGGGGAGGCTGCCGGCGTGGGGCCAGCTGATCGCGGTCGACGGGTCCGCAGTCGTTCCGCTGACGATCAACAGGACGCTCATCGGCCGCGCACTCGACTGTGACGTTCGATTCGCCAACTATCAGGTGTCGCGCCATCACGCAATCCTGACGCGTGTCCGAGGTGACGTCAGGATCGCTGACCTTGGTTCCTCGAACGGGACCAGGGTCAACGGCGACAGGATCTCGGAGCGGCCCGTTGACGTCCCACCGGGGTCGCTCGTCACGTTCGGGGATCTGTCGTTCACGTACCGGTCGGTGGCCTGAGATGCCCGTTCTGTTCCTCAACATCATCAAGCTGCTGTTCCTCGTCCTGCTGTTCATCTTCCTGTGGCAGGTGACTCGCGCCGTGCGGTCCCACATCGGTTCGAATCCGGGTGCCCAGGTCGAGGGAATCGGTGCCGAGCTCGTCGTGCTCACGGGGTCCCGCGAGGCACTGCGGGTTCGGTTGCGCGCACAGGGGCATGTCGTCGGCCGGTCTCCCGAATGCGACATTCCGATCGACGATCCGTACGCGTCGGAGTTCCACGCACGCGTGGGTCTCCAGGCGGATACGGTGGTCGTCCACGACCTCGGATCCACGAACGGAACGTACGTCAACGGACGTAGAGTCACGAGTCCTACGACCGTGTCACGCGGCGACACGGTGCAGATCGGCAAGACGACGCTCGAGGTGCGATGAACTACGTCTGGGGAACCGGAACCCATGTGGGCCGGGTACGCACCGGGAACGAGGACTCCCTCCACCCGGCCACGTCGGGTAACTCCAACGGACCGGCCGTGCTGATGGTCGCTGACGGCATGGGCGGCGCCGTTGCCGGCGAAGTGGCCTCGAGACTCGCGGTTGAGGCCGCGGCAGCTGCTTCCGATGATGATCCGATCTCACCGAAGGACCGCATTCTCGCGGCGAACAGATCCGTGATCGAAGCCACGCGGAATGACCCGTCCCTGGCAGGCATGGGTACGACGATGACGCTCGTCGTGTTGCGGGAGGACGGCACCGCGGACTTCGCTCATGTCGGTGATTCCCGCGCATATCTGCTGCGGGACGGCGTGCTGCGAACCCTGACCACGGATCACACCCTGGTCAACGAGCTCATCGAGCTTGGACGCATCACACCCAAGGAGGCCGAGAATCACCCCCATCGGCACCTCATCACCCGTGTGTTGGGCCTCGGTCCGATCGCCGTCGACACGTTCACGATCGACCTCGAAGACGGGGACAGGATCCTGTTGTGCTCCGATGGCCTGAACACGATGGTGTCCGATTTCGCCATCCAGGAGTTGCTGGCAGCCGGGGAAGGTGTTGACCCGACGGTCTGGGCGCTGATCGAGCAGGCGAACACGGCGGGCGGCCTCGACAACACCACGGTCGTGCTCATCGATGTGAGGGCATGACCAGATCGGCCGAGGCCGGCCTCATCGTTGCAGCAGCCATGCTCGGAGCGACCGGCGTGGCGATCGTCGAGTTCACGAGGGGGAACTGGCTCGACGCGCAGGCGGCGATCACCTTCATCGTGTTCCTCCTGGCCTTCGGCGGACTCCACCTCGCCACCCGCCTCTGGGCAAGCGGGGCCTCGACGCTCGTGGTCCCGACCGCGGCCTTCCTGACCGCGATCGGGTTCATCGAGGTCTACCGCATCGACGCACGCCTCGGAGCGCTCCAGCGGTGGTCCCTCCTCGTCGCCGCCGCCGTCGGTGCCGGCGTCCTGTGGCTGCTCCGTGACAACGGTGTCGCCGTGTTGCGTCGGTATCGCTATGTCATGCTCGCCGTGGGCGTCGCGTTCCTGATGCTCCCCCTTCTCCCAGACCGATTCCCGATCGGTGGGGCGACCGTCAACGGTTCCCGCCTCTGGGTGCGTCTCGAGATCCCGGGTATCGAGCGGGTGTTCAGCTTCCAACCAGGCGAGATCGCGAAGGTCCTCATCGTCGTTTTCCTCGCGTCGTACCTCGCAGAGCGAGCCGAGGCCATGGCGGCGGTCTATCGCAGGATCGGGCCGCTGTCGATACCCGAGCCCCGCAACCTGTTTCCCGTGATCGTGGCAGCCGGCGCGGCGTTCATCATCCTCATCTACCAACGGGACCTCGGGGCGTCGTTGCTGTTGTTCGCGCTGTTCGTGACGATGCTGTACATCGCAACCGAGCGGTCGTTCTACGTCGTGGCCGGGGCCGTCCTCGCATTGGCGGGAGGCGCCCTTGCGTACTCGACGTTCTCCCATGTCCAACGCCGGATCGAGGCTTGGATCGATCCGTTCGGCGATCCTCAAGGAGCTGGCTACCAGACGGTCCAGAGCCTGTTCGCAATGGGCTCAGGGAGCCTGACGGGCTCCGGCCTCGGCCTGGGAAGACCGGACCTCATCCCTGCTGCCGCCACCGATTTCATCTTCGCAGCGATCGCCGAGGAGATGGGCCTTGCCGGTTCGTTGGCAGTACTCGCGGGATTCGCACTCCTGGTCACCGCGGGTTTCGGCATCGCGCTCCGTTCGAGGGACCGGTTCCGCAAGTACCTCGCGGGCGGGCTCTCAGCCGTCCTGGCACTCCAGGCGTTCATCATCCTCGCCGGGATCCTGCGGATCCTGCCGATCACGGGACTCACGCTCCCGTTCATGTCATACGGCGGATCGTCGCTCGTGGCCAACGTGGTCATCGTGGCCCTCCTGCTGCGGGTGTCGCACGAGGAGCGGACGTGAACCACTCCCTCCGCTCGGCTGCGTACGTGCTGATCGGATCCTTCTTCGTGCTGATCGCCGCAACCATCTGGGTTCAGGCCATCAAGGGTCCCGAGTTCCGCGACGATCCCCGCAATCCGCGGCTCGTTGCGTCACTCACGGGCCGCGAGCGAGGCCCCATCGTCACAGCAGACGACGTGGTCGTCGCCATGTCCGAACCAGCACCGGACGATCCCCTCCTGTACGTGCGGTTATATCCGGAGGGAGAGCTCTACGCACACACCGTCGGATACACGTCCGTGCTGTATGGCTCCCGCGGCATCGAACGCACGCGAACCCCTGATCTCGTCTCGAACCGCGATGCGACCATCTCCGGCGTGCTCAACGGCCTCCTCGGGGGTGACACGCGGCCGAGGGGCGTTCGGATCACGATCGACCACGATCTCCAGCGCGCCGCGACCGAGGCACTCGGTGGACAGAGGGGGTCCGTTGTTGCGATCGACCCCATGACCGGGGCCATCCTCGCAATGGTCTCAATGCCGAGCTTCGACCCGAACAGCCTGATCGGTCACGATGCCGGGCCCGCGGGATCGACACTCGAGGACGATCCGAACGATCCTCTGAGGAACCGGGCAATCGACGAGACCTACCCGCCGGGATCCGCGTTCAAGGTGATCACGACGGCGTCCGGGCTGGACTCGGGTACGGCGAGCCCGTCCACGACGTTCGACGACCCCGTGGAGCTCGAGCTCCCGGGCAGCA
>JAWOGV010000168.1:0-2539 GCA_046496605.1 Acidimicrobiia bacterium
ACGAGGGCGAGTTCTCCATCGTCGATCGGGCCGCTCGACAGGTGCCTGGCGATGAGTCGATGCACGAGAGCACCCTTGAAAGAGGCCCTCGTCGGTGCGGCGTAGACACCCCGGACGCGGGCGAGCGCCTGTTGGGGGCATCGCCGATAGGTGACGAAGAGGGTCGCTGAGACGATGAGCCTCTCTCCCTCGGGAACGCGATCGAAGGTCTCCATCGTCCCAGAGTACGTGGGGCGTCCGGGGAAGGGTGCAAACCACCGACCTAATCGGGCACCGTTCATATACTCGGTGGCCTCCGCACAACCGATACGGAGCGGTCATGGCCACCTCCAGAAAACGAGCGCTGCTCTTCACCGCGGTCCCGCTCCTCATCCTCATGCTGCCGTTCTCGGTCTACTTCATCGACGCGGCCGCCGCGTCGGACAAGGTCGCCCGCAACGTCACGATCTCGGGTGTCGACGTCGCCCGTTACGGCCGCGCTGATGCCGTGGCGGCGATCGAGGCCCATGCGGCACAGCTGACGAGCCAGATGGCGACCGTGACCGTCAATGGCATGTCGTTCGAGCTCGACCCCGCCGACGTCGGCCTGGTGTTCGACACCGAAACGGCAGTCGATGTGGCTCTCGAGCAGAACCAGGACGGAATCACGGACTGGCTTCGTGCCTTCTCCGAGGAGGTCGATGTCGCGATGCATGCAGACATCGACCCGGACCTGCTCGAACTCAAGTTGATCGAATGGGAGAACCAGGCGGTCGAGAATCCCGCGTTCGAGGGTGCGATCGAGATCGTCGCTGGTGCGGTCGAGCTCGAGTACCCGCACGATGGCGAAGCGATCGACAGGGCGATCGCGGTCGAGCGCGTGACGCGGGCGCTCGAAGCCGGCTCAACGGATGCGATCCAGCTGCCCACGACCACATCAACCCCGACGCTCACGGCAGCGGACCTCGATGCCGCTGCGCAAGAGGCACAGCGCATCATGGAGACGCCGGTGATCCTCACCCAGGACGAGTACGGCTTCACCTTCCGAGTTGATCCCGCCGACATCTCGCGAGCCTTCGCGGCGCAGGTCGTGCGCGGCAATCCGAGCACGGTCGAGTTCGCATTCGATCGGTCGGTGCTCTTCCCGCTCGTGGAGGCCTCCCGCCAGGAACTCGAACTCGCACCCCAGGACGCCTACTGGGAGACCGTCCTCGTCGACGATCACGAGCCGTGGGACGAGAACTACGAGATCACCGACAGCGAGCAGGTCGACCAGACGGATCTTCCCGAGAACGACACCATCACCCTCGTCCCTGCAAGGAACGGGACCACGATCGACGCGGCCGCTGTCGTCGATGCGATCGAACAGGCCGCGCTCGGTGATGGTTCCGGTGAACTGCCGATCGTGCTCGACGCTTCACCCGCGTTCACCACCGAGATGGCGGAGGCCTACGGCGACCTCTACGAGGTGTCGGAGTTCACGACGTACAAGCCCGGTGTCAACCGCGCCCACAACATCAACCTGATGGCCGACCTCATCGACAACACCGTCGTGTGGCCCGGTGAGACGTTCTCCGTGAACGAACACGTCGGTCGGAGGACCCTCGACAAGGGCTTCAAGTACGACTGCGCGATCGTCAGCGGTGAGTTGTCCTGCGAAGAGGACGCCGTCAACGTCGGGGGCGGTGTGAGCCAGTTCGGCACGACGATCTTCAACGCGATCTACTTCGGCTGCTACGAGGTCGTCACCCACCAACCGCACAGCATCTACTTCTCGAAGTATCCAGAGGGTCGCGAGGCGACGCTCGGGTACCCGCTGCCGGACGTCGCCTTCACGAACGATTCGAACGCTCCTGTGATCATTCGCACGTCATACACGAAGCGATCGATCACCGTCACCTTCTTCGGGAACCAGGAAGGCGAATACTGCGGTACCGAGCGGTCAGGGCGAAGCAACGTGAGTTCGCCGACACCGGAATACCAGGCCGATCCGGACGGCGTCGTGAGGCCAGGCGAGGAGAGGGTCAAGTCGAAGGGGACGAACGGGTGGTTCGTCCTCAACACACGCATCTTCTACGACGCCTCCGGCAACGAACTTGATAGGGAGGACTTCCCGTGGCGGTACCGGGGGGAGCGCAACGTGATCCTCGTGCACCCCTGCGATACGCGGGCCGGTGGCAGCGGGGTGTGCCCCGTTCAGGTTCCCAACGTGTCCGGGATGACACAGGCACAGGCGTCGGAGACCCTTGCGGGGATCGGCCTCCAGGTCACCGTCATCGTGCAGGCGACGGATGACGCCACGAAGGACGACATCGTCCTGTCGGTCGCCCCCGGAGGATGGCAGGAGCCGGGCACGGTGATCACCATCGCCGTCGGCCAGTTCACCGGCGGGGCGGGCGATGGCGGAGGCGGCGACGGCGACGGTTGACGCCCCGGTCGGCGCCCTCATCGGGGCCAGCTGATCGCGGGCTCCGGTACGTCCGCTTACCGGGACCCGTCCCTACACTCGCCTCGCATCGTCACCGCCACCGGATACCATGAAACCGCCGCGCAGAGCCAT
>JAWOGV010000282.1:0-5969 GCA_046496605.1 Acidimicrobiia bacterium
GGCTCCTGCCAGGGCAACGGCGGCGCCTCCGACCAGACCGAGCGCGCGTAGCCGCCGAGGACCCCCGATCCAGCTAGGGAGCCACTGCGTGTGCCACTTCGGATGATCGTCGGAGTCCCACAATCAACGGGCAACCGATCATCCAGAACTCCCCAAATGGACGCCGGAACCGTGAGACCCTCGACGAACCAAGCCGGCGCGTCCGCCATTCCGTAGGACACGAACGCGCTGAGCGTGTGGCCGAGGCGGCCGAGGACGAGGATCCGACCCAGCCACCGTGAGTGTGTACGATGCCATCCCGAACCGGCGACGAATGATCGGCTGTATCGATGCTCGACAAGCGCGAACTCTTCAGGGACCTCACGACAGGAACGCTGCTCTACGTCGTGGTCATGGGCTTCTTCGACGACTACACCAGCCTGCTCGACATCAGCTCCCATTCCATCCTGGTGCTGGCGAGCATCGTCATGCAGCTGCTCACCCTCGGAACCCTCCAGCTGAAGAAGGTCGTGGTCAGCCGCATGAAGGGTGACAGGGAGAAAGCGAACACAGTGGCCCTCGGGCTGGCCATCTGGGCGATCGTCTTCTTCTCCAAATTCGTGTTCCTCGAGGTCATCGACATCCTCTTCGGCGACAACGTCAATTTCTCGGGAATCATCGGGCTGGCCGTCGTGGTGGCGGCCACCCTGGTGGTCGACAGGCTCCTCGAACTGGTCGACATGAGCCTGGCGAAAGATGCCGTCGCCGAGGGGTGATCCGGAGCCCGGGGTTGAGCGACAGCTCGGGGCTCAGCCGAGCAAGGCCGCCTTCTCCTGCGCAGCGGCATCCTTCATCGCCCGCTCCTGCATCGACTGGCCTCGGGTGAGGAGGGGGATGAGCACGCCGAGGAAGGGCACAACGATGATGACCAGCGTCCACAGCGCCTTTCCCCAGCCGGACAGGTCTTCACTGCGGAAGATGTCGGCGAACAAGATCGGCACCTGGCGCGCACCGCGCCGATACCGACGTTGTCCACACCACTCGACAGCGGCCGACGCCTCGGCGCATCCCCCCCACAGGATGATGCCGCGTCTAGGTCCCCGACGGATGATGTCCCTTTGCGACCGATCGACAAAGGTTGGTCGGGAGATATGCCTCACCGCCGGATCGGAGTGGAAGTGACGCCCGAACAGCTGGAGCTCCTGCGACGCCTCGCCTTGAGCGATCCGGGTGCCCTCGCCCTGGCCGCAAGTGACCCATCGCTTTCCGTCGAGCTGCTCGACGTGCAGACTCGTGCTCTCGTGAGGGTGGCCGCCGTCGTCGCGCTCGACGCCGGCGGACCCTCCTGTCGGGCGGTGGTCGACGACGCACGCGCAGCCGGTGTCGACGACAGCGCGATCGGCGAGGTGATCGGCGCGATCGGCAACGTTGTCGGACGGGTCGGCGTCGACGAGGCACTGTCCCTCCTCGCCGAAGCCTGATCCGAACCTTGGCTCGCCGAGGGGGCGGACGTGGGCCGCGTGTAGCATCGCCCCGATGAGTCCCGTCGAGGAACAGGCGCGCGCCCGGCGGCACCGCACCACCCATACCCAGTCTCCCCCAACGCTCGACCCTGTCGATGTGCGGGAGGGGCTCGTGGACCGAGCTCGGCTCGTCGATCGACTGTTACGCGAAGGCGGAACTCCGGTCGTTGCGGCCGTCGCCCCTGCCGGGTACGGGAAGACGACCCTCCTGACACAGTGGCTCCGCCGCGACACGCGACCGTCAGCGTGGGTGACCATCCATCGCGAGGACAATGATCCTGCAATCCTCCTGGCGAACCTCGCGCACGCGTTTCGCGCCACCGGTCAAGTCAATGAGAACGATCTCGCCGACATGCGGCTCCCGTCTTCCGACGCACCTACGCTGGGCGTAGCTCGCCTCGCGGCTGCCCTCGTCGGGGCGTCGGCATACGTCGCGATTGCAGATGTCTCCGGTGCACGAGGTGTGATGCGCGACCTGGTAGCGATTTCCCCGCCCCACCTGGGAACGCTGACAACACGCAGAGCGCTACTCGAGGCCTCGCTCGCTGCAATGCCGACGGGCAACGTCGGCGTTTCGACGCTCACGACAGCGGAGCTACGACTGCTTCCTTTGCTCGCGACGCACCTCTCGTTTCCTGAGATCGGCGAGCGATTGTTTGTGTCACGCCACACGGTGAAGACCCAGGCGATGTCGATCTATCGCAAACTCGAGGTCTCGTCTCGGAGCGAAGCCGTGACGCGACTGCGCGAGCTGGGCCTCCTCGGCTCCTGATCTCCACAGATCATCCGCCGAGGGCGATGCACACCTTCCGGTTCGGGACGATGCTCGAAACATCAACAGCCGAGCCTGCCACGGCCTGCCGTAAACCGGCAGCGAGCAGCGGCGGGAAGTTCGAGGAGCAGATGGGACCAAGCGACCGAACGAGCACACTGGCGCAACTCGCGGCGTCGATCGCCGTCGGTGCGTCGCCGGTGACCTACGCCCGCATCACCGCCTGCGCGCACAGGACGGGGGCAACGGACGGCGAGGTCCTCGGAACGCTATTCGCAGTTGCCCCCATCGTGGGCGGTGTGCGTGTCGCGGTCGCCGCACCCCACATTGCCGCGGCCATCGGCTACGACCTCGAAGCCGCCTTCGAAGTGTTCGAGTGATCACCGGGCGACATGATGGGGATGAATCGCTGATCTCGCTTTCGTCCTCCAAGGATGATGCTGATGCCTCGAGATTCGCTCACACTCGGAGGTGGCGGCCAACGCGTCGCGCGAAACCCACATTCACCAGCCCTCAGTCGAAACAAGGAGGACACGATGGGCGCCCCGCTTCATCTCGTCATGGCGGTCTACGAGGACACGGAGACAGCGGACCGCGACTTCGACCAACTCGTCGCGCATGCACAGAACAAGGACATCAACACCGAAGGGGTGATTCTCGTCCAGCGTGACCATGACGGTCGTGTCATCGTCCGGAACACCGGAGACAGGCGGGGACGACGAGGAACGGGATGGGGAGGCGGTGTCGGCCTCCTCGTGGGGCTGGCTGCGCCCCCGCTGCTGGCGTCGGTCGCGGTCGGTGCCGCCGCCGGAAGAGTTGTCGGCAGGTTCGCCGAGCACAAGCTGACCAGCGGCCTGGGGACCGGAATCGGTGAGAGGCTCAAGCCGGGAACGGCGGTCGTGCTCGCCCTCGTCGATGGTGATGATCTCTTGACGGCGGAGCGAGCCCTCGCTGGCTCCGCCGTCAAGTCCCGGGTGGAGATGGACGACGCCAGTCTCTCCAGTCTGCGCGAGGCATTGGCTGAGGCGGCGGGGAAGTTCGATCCACCTCGCACGGTTCTCCCGCTCTCCGATCCTCCGTTCTCGGGCGTAGCCGGACGAACCATCGGGGAGTCTGTCCCTGATTGGACGGTGCTGATGCAGCCCAAGCCGCCGGCCGATGCCCCGAACGTCCTGGTCGTCCTCATCGACGACGCCGGCTTCGGGAACCCGGAGACCTTCGGGGGACCGATATCGACACCGGCCATGGATCGTGTCCGCGACCTGGGCCTCACCTACAACCGCTTCCACGTCACCGCCATCTGCTCGCCGACCCGCGCCGCCCTTCTCACCGGCCGCAACCAGCACCGTGTCGGGTTCGGCAGCATCGCCGAGTACCCCGGGCCATTCCCCGGATACACCGCCGCGGTTCCCAAGAGCTGTGCGCCCGTGGTGAGGGTTCTCCGCGACAACGGGTACGTCACAGGTGGATTCGGGAAGTGGCATCTGACGCCGGACAACGTGCAGGGAGCGGCAGGGCCCTTCGATAGATGGCCGAGCGGCTGGGGTTTCGACCACTGGTGGGGGTTCCTCAGCGGCGCCGCCGGGCAATACGACCCGATCATCACCCAGGACAACGGGGTCATCGGCGTTCCCGAGGGGGCGGATGGAGAGTTGTACTACTTCCCTGATGACATCACCGACAAGGCCATCGCGTGGCTCCATGCCGTGCGAGCCCAGGACGCGCAGAAGCCCTGGTTCATGTACTACTCGACCGGGTGTGCCCACGCCCCACATCACGTGAGCACCGAGTGGGCTGACAAGTACAAGGGCAAGTTCGACGCCGGCTGGGACGAGTACCGCGAGCAGGTCTTCGCCCGTCAGAAGGAGTTGGGGATCGTCCCAGAGGACGCCAAGCTCACGGAGCGGCCTGACCTCTTCCCCGCGTGGGACTCGCTGTCGGACAATGAGAAGAACCTCTATGTCAGGCAGATGGAGGTCTTCGCCGGCTTCTCGGAGAACGCCGACTGGAACGTGGGAAGACTTCTCGACGCGATGGAGGAAATGGGGGATCTGGACAACACGCTCATCTTCTACATATGGGGCGACAACGGCTCAAGCATGGAGGGAACGATCACCGGGTCGTTCAACGAGCTGACATTCCTGAACGGCGTCCCCTTGACCCCCGAGCAACAGTTGGAGCTCATCAAGAAGTACGGGGGAATCGAGGCTCTCGGGAGCGTCGACACAGCGCCCCACTACGCCGCGGCCTGGGGATGGGCCGGAAACACACCGTTCCAATGGGGCAAACAGACAGGGAGCCATCTCGGCGGGACTCGAAACCCGATGGTCGTGGCCTGGCCCGAGCGAATCATGGCTCGGAGCGAGCTCCGAACCCAGTTCACCCATGTCATCGATATCGGTCCCACGATCCTCGAAGCCGCCGGCATCCCCGAGGCGACACTGGTGGACGGGATCGAACAGGAGCCGATGGATGGGATCAGCTTCGCCAACACGTTTGACGACCGCGATGCTGAGGAGCGCCACACCACGCAGTACTTCGAGTCGATGGGCAGCCGTGCCATATACCACGAGGGCTGGTGGGCATGTGCCAGGTTGGACCGGATCCCGTGGGACTTCTCACCGGAGACCATGAAGCGTTTCGCTCCCGATGTCTACGACCCGGAGAACGACGTGTGGGAGCTCTACTACCTGCCGGACGACTTCTCCCAGGCGGTGAACCTCGCCGGGAAGCACCCGGAGAAGCTCTCCGAGCTGAAGGAGCTCTTCTGGAGCGAGGCGGAGCGCAACCGGGTCCTCCCGTTACTCGGGGGGATGTCGATCTTCTTCGGGATTCTGCCCCCCTTGCCCACGGCGACCAGGTTCACCTTCTACGGTGACGTCCAGAATGTGCAGCGGGGGATGATTCCTAGGATCTACGGACGCTCGTATGCGATCGAGGCTCAGCTGGTGATTCCCGATGGCGGCGCCGAGGGTGTCATCGTGGCCAACGCCGACGAGATCGGCGGCTTCGCGCTGTGGGTGGACTCCGGAGGCCTACTCCGCCACACCTACTCCTTTCTTGGTGTGGAGACCTACTTCCAGGAGTCGACGGAACCGATCCCGATCGGGGAGGTGATGGTGAAGATGCTCTTCGAGGCGGATGAGCCGAAGCCTGGTACTCCGGGAACGGTCACGCTCTGGGCGAACGGTGCGAAGATCGGCGAAGGCCGCCTCGACCGGACGGTGCCCGTGGCCTTCACCTCATACGCAGGTATGGACATCGGCCGCGACAACGGCCTCGTGGTCGATCGTGCCTACAAGGAGCGAGCCCCCTATGCCTTCACGGGAATGGTGAAGAAGGTGGTCTTCGATCTCAGACCGTCGCACCATGCCGCGGAGCAGGAACTGCATGAGCACGCCGTGATCCAGGCAATGGGGCAAGCCGCCTCCGGCTGAACAACCATCGCCGTCCGAAAGGATGTCCACGCCGACATCGCCGATCGGGTCAAGGCTGGTGTGCGAGTCGAGAGGTTCCACGGCACCAGCGGCGTCAAGGGCTTCATACGTCAGGCATGGGGCCGGGGTGGGCCCTCGCCGGCGACGCCGGCTACACCAGGGATCCGATATCGACCCACGGCATCAGTGACGCGTTGCGTGATTCCGAGTTGTGTGCCCGAGCGATCAGCAGGGCACTTCGGGTCCGGCGTGTCGGAG
>JAWOGV010000025.1:0-4706 GCA_046496605.1 Acidimicrobiia bacterium
GTGTCGGGCCACGCGGGTTGGAAGGCGCTCGGCACCGTCGTCGCCGCGACCTGGTTCGCAAGGACCTGCGCATCGTCACGAACCGCTTCGAATCCTGCGAGGGCCTGGTCCGCTGTGATGTCCCTCGCCTCCCACTGGTCGTTCACCTGGGTGAGTCGGGTCAGCAGGTCCTGGGCGCCCGTGTCGAAACGATCGACCTCGAGGAGGAACGCGAGGACCTCGGCGGGGAGCGTCGATGTCGTCGTCTCAGGTGGGATCGTCGTGGTCGCGGGAGGCACCGTCGTCGTGGTCGATGCGGCGACGTCGGCAGCCGGAAGCGCGTTGACGAAGATGTAGGTGAACCCGATCAATGCGATGATCGCGGTCGGGAGTATCCACCGGCCCGGTTTCGGATCCTCTTTGCTCACCGGCCAGAGCATAGAACGGAGGGCAACCGAAGGGTGGTTTGCCTGAACGGGCCGCCTGATGAAACGGCGCTGCGGGTGGCGCTACCTTTGCGACATGGAGCTCACAGGACGAAACGCATTGGTGACGGGTGGGGCAGTCAGGGTCGGCAGGGCCATCACCACGGCGCTCGCCGGTGCGGGGTGCAACGTGTTCATCCACTTCAACTCGTCAGCGACCCCCGCCGAGCAGCTGCGCGACGAACTCGCCGCGACAGGCGTGAAGATCGCGATCGGTTCGTCGGATCTCTCTGACCCGTCGGGTTCGGCGGGCCTCATCGATTCCGCCACGGAGGCCCTCGGACCGATCTCGGTCCTGGTGAACAGCGCCTCCGGATTCCCGTCTGACACGGTCATGGACGTGACCCTCGACCGCCTCCGCGCAACGCACGACCTGACGCTCGCGTCACCCCTGATGCTCATCCAGGCGTTCGCCGCCGCCCTCCCGCCGGACGAGTACGGGGCAGTCGTCAACGTCACGGACGTCAAGACCCATCGCCCGTATCGGGAGCACGTCTCGTACATGCTCGCGAAAGGTGGCATCGACACCCTCACCAGGGCGGCGGCCCTCGCCCTCGCCCCCCGAATCCGCGTCAACGCCGTGGCACTCGGCGTCATCCTGCCGCCCCCGGGCGAGGGCGACGACTACGCAGCCGCCCTCGCGGCGGAGCTGCCGCTCGAACGGGTCGGCGGGACGGCGGTCGTGGCTGACACCGTCGTGTTCCTCGCACGGAACGACTTCATCACGGGGGAGATCATCCGCCTCGACGGGGGCGCCCACCTCGTGTGACGGCTCGCCAACGCCCCCCTCGTCGGGAGGGTGTCGGCCGGCGGTTCTCATCAGACGTCGATATCGCGGCGGTCGAAGGCCCACAGGCCGAAACCGACGAGGATGGTCGATAGCAGCGCCATGGTTGCCAGGTCCGCGACGTGGACGCCGTTGGTGAGCGGCGCACTGCCATTGAGCCAGTCGAACGGCGAGAGGCTCTTCGTCCACTCGAGGCCCTCGATCTGTCGCAGGACGCCGTTTGCGGCGAACCCGAACACCGCGACCCCGGCACCGATCGACAGGGCGAGGACTCGGCTGCCGCTCGCCGTGCCCACCGCAAACGTGACCGCACCGAACAGGCAACCGAACAAGAGGAGGTGCAGGTGCATCGCCATGAGGTTCTCGATGGGGATCGAGGTCAGCTTCGCCGGCACGGAGATCGCGAGGATGGCGATCAAGAGGACGAGCGAGATGATGGCGACGCTCACCACGAAGGCGAGGTACCGCTCGAGTGCGACCCTGATCCGCCCAACGGGGTGGACCAGGATGAGGTCCAGCGTTCCCGCCTCCTCGTCCCCTGCGATCATGCGTGTCCCTGACGAGACCGCGTACACGATCATCAGCATTGCGACGACGAGCCCGTACACCGTTGCGTTGAGGTACCCGGCTGCGGATGCGATCTCGGTGTAGTTGAGGGCTTCCATGATCTCCGATGGGTAGTTGGCGATCAGTTCCTGCATTTCGGGATCGTCGAAGGTCGGCCAGAACGATCCGTACATCGAACCCACGGCAGCGACGGCGGCGGACCACCCGAGGATGGACCGGCGTGCGTCCCACAGCCACTTCGTGAAGGGGTTACGAAGCATCGTCGTCTCCGACGCCACCATCGAAGAGGTGGAAGAAGATCTCCTCGAGGTCAGGTTCCTCCGCCGTCATGGTGATGACCCGATGCCGTGACGCCTCCTTGATCAGCTGGTCGGCCTCGCCATCGAGAAGGCATCGCAGGGTCCGTCCCTCGACCGTCACTCCGGAGACACCGGGAATGGAGCGAAACGCGTCCTCGCCGACCTCGTCGGCGAACACGAGCTCGATCCGCCTCCTCGATCGATGGCGGAGCTCCTCGACGTCGTCGACGGCGAGCAGCCTTCCCCTGCGCACGATGCCGACGCGATCCGCGATCCTCTGGACCTCACCCATCACGTGTGACGACATGAACACGGTGGCCCCTCCCGACACCGCTTCGCGGACGAGAAGGGCGAATTCCTGTTGGAGGAAGGGGTCGAGACCGCTCGTCGGTTCGTCGAGGATCAGGAGCTCCGGCTCGTGCATGAACGCCTGGACGACGCCCACCTTCTGGCGGTTACCGCGCGACAGCGATCTGATCCTCTTGGTGCGGTCGAGTCCGAGGCGCTCGGACAGGCCGTCGACCCGCGAGGCCGGAACGCCCCCTCTGACATTGGCGAGATAGGTGAGGAGTTCGCCCGCCGTCTGGCGGCCATCGACGACGAAGTCGTCGGCGAGATATCCGATGCGACGTCGGAGGCCGGGCCCCGCGGTGCGGGGGTCGAGACCGAGGACCTCTGCCCTGCCCTCCGTCGGGCGGATGAGGTCGAGGAGCAGCCGGATCGTCGTGGTCTTGCCGGCACCGTTCGGTCCGAGGAATCCGTACACCTCACCGCGTTCGACCTGCAGGTCAAGGCCATCCAGAGCGACGGTGTGGCCGTAGTGCTTGACGAGGCCTTCGACCCTCAGGGCAGCATCGGACACGGCTGGGCTCCTTCTCGATACCAACCCTAGCCACGGCCGATCGCGAGTCCTCACCGGCGGGTCCCCGGACGGTCGCGGCTAGCGTTGCCCCCATGGATCGCATACACATCAAGGATCTCGTCGTCAGCGGCATCATCGGCATCAACCCGGATGAACGGGTGAACCGACAGGACATCCTCGTCAACGTCGCGATGTCGGTCGACATCGCTGCTGCGGCCGCCTCGGACGACATCGCCGACTCCGTGAACTACCGGACGATCACCAAACGGATCATCGCCCACATCGAGGAGGGCGAGCCCATGCTCGTCGAGCGGCTGGTCCAGGAGATCGCGGAGATCTGCCTCCAGGACGACCGCGTGAGTGAGGTCGAGGTCACGGTCGAAAAGCCCGGGGCCCTCCGTCATGCCAGATCGGTGGGAATAAGCATCATCCGGTCACGTGCTGACATCCGTACGTAGGGAGGGACATGGACACCTCAACCGATCACACGACCGTCGTCATCGTCGCGGGTTCGAACCTCGACAAGGAACGGTGCATGCCGGAGGCGATTCGAAGCCTCCGGAGGCATCCCGACGTCACCGTGCGCTCAGTGAGCACCTGTTTCGAGAGCCCATCGGTCGGCGGCCCTGCTGGCGCCCCCGAGTTCTTCAATGCCGCAATCGTGGCAATGACGTCTCTCGATCCCGAGCAGCTCAGGGGCGTCCTCCACAGCATCGAGCATGACCTCGGTCGGGTGCGAACCGATGACAGGGACGCACCGCGGAAGATCGACCTCGACATCGCCTTCTACGGCGATCTCGTCAAGGACTTCGATGGGTGGTCAGTCCCTGACCCGAACGTACTGACGCAGGCCCACGTGGCCGTTCCGATCGCAGAGGTCGCACCGCGCTGGATACACCCGGCGACGGGGCAGACGGCCCTCGAGATCGCGATCGCCGTGGCGTCCGACCCTCCGGAGGTGACTCCCAACATGGCCATCCGACTCAACACACCCTATTCCGTGAGGGCCGTGGAGGACTTCGACGATGTCGAGAACGTCTACGCGCCACGGCTCGAGGGCCTCATCCGCGAACAGCTCGTGGAGATCGGCGAGGACCCTGATCGGGAAGGTCTCGTGCGTACACCCCTGCGCGTCGCGAAGGCAATGGACTTCCTCACGAGCGGCTACACCACGTCCCTCGATGAGGTCGTGAACGATGCCATCTTCGATGCCGAAGGCGCCTCCGAGATGGTCGTCGTGCGCGACGTCGAGTTCTACTCGATGTGCGAGCACCACATGCTGCCGTTCTTCGGGAAGGCGACCGTCGCCTACCTCCCGAAGGGGTCGATCATCGGCCTGTCGAAGATCGCCCGCATCGTCGACGTCTACGCCAGGCGTCTCCAGGTCCAGGAGCGGCTCACCAACCAGGTTGCCGATGCCATGACCGAGATCCTCGACCCGCACGGCGTGGGCGTCGTGTTCGAGGGAAAGCACCTGTGCATGATGATGAGAGGCGTCCAGAAACAGGACAGCAACATGGTGACGAGCGCCATGCGCGGGACCTTCCGCTCCGATGCCCGAACCAGGAGCGAGTTCCTCGACCTCGCACACTGAGGACCGGTCCGTCTCGTCCCCTCGTCCCCTCGTCCCCTCGTCCCCTCGTCCCCTCGTCCCCTCGTCCCCTCGTCCCCTCGTCCCCTCGTCCCCTCGTCCCCTCGTCCCCTCGTCCCCCTTTCAAGGGGGACGG
>JAWOGV010000102.1:0-2551 GCA_046496605.1 Acidimicrobiia bacterium
AGGGCGAGGGCGATGACGTCGAATCCCGGACCGAGGTTGCCAGACGACGCCGGAGCCGATGCGGAGCCGATCATCCGGGCAGCCTCTCGCTCGGGCCCGCGATGTCTGCGATCCGTCGCGCACGGGCGAGCACCATCAGGGGAGGAGCGGTGCAGAGTCCAGCCTCGGTCGTCACGGCGGCGATTCTACGGTGCGCCCACGCCGGGACGGATTCGAATGGTTCTTAGAATCAGCTGGTTGAAGGGAGTGGCATGGCATCGGTGATCGAAACCTCGGGCTTGACGAAGTACTACGGCTCGAATCCGGGAATCGTCGACCTCGATCTCGCCGTGGCCGAAGGGGAGGTCTTCGGGTTCCTCGGACCGAACGGGTCGGGCAAATCGACGACGATCCGGACCCTGTTGAACTTCCTGTTCCCGACGAGCGGCTCCGGGACCGTGCTCGGGATGGACATCGTCAAGGACGCTCTCGCCATCCGTCGACGCACGGGATATCTGCCCGGTGACCTGTCGATGTACGACACGATGACCGCACGGGAGTTCCTCACCTACTTCGCGAACCTGAGAAAGGTGAAGGCCGGTGCGCGGATGGCCGAGCTCGCTGACCGCTTCGACCTCGACCTCGACCGCAGGATCAGCGAGTACTCGACCGGCAACCGCCAGAAGGTCGGTCTCGTCAACGCGTTCATGCACGATCCCGAGCTGTTGATCCTCGACGAGCCCACCGCCGGGCTCGATCCGCTGCTCCAGCAGGAGTTCCAGGAACTGATCCGCGAGGTGAGGGAGGAGGGCAGGACCGTGTTCCTGTCCTCGCACATCCTGCCCGAGGTCGACCGGGTGGCCGACCGTGTCGGTATCGTGCGCGAGGCCCGCCTCATCGAGGTCGACACCCTGGAGCGGTTCAAGGCCAAGGCGCACCGCTCCGTGACCATCCAGTTCTCGGCCCCCGTCGAGCTGTCCACCTTCGACCGGCTCGAGAACGTGACGTCCGCCGAGTCACGCAACGACGGATCGGTGGTGATGTTGACCGTCCGGGGGGACGTCGACGCCGTCGTCAAGGAGGCCGCACGGTACGACGTCGTATCCATCTCGACTCGTGCCGGAGAGCTCGAGGAGGTCTTCCTGTCGTACTACGCAGGGACCGAGCGTGCTTCGTAGCGTCTTCACCAAGGACCTCTGGGACCGACGCCGCTCGGCGGTCTGGTGGATAGGCGGCGTCGCACTGCTCAATGTGTGGGTCGCCTCCGTGTATCCCGTGATCCGAGACTCGGACGCGATGAAGGACTTCGTCAATGAGTTCCCGCCTGCGGTCCTCGCACTGTTCGGTATCGATCCCGACACGTTCCTGACCGGGGCAGGGTTCCTGCAGTCCGAGATGTTCTCGTTCATCATCCCGATCATCGTGATCACGTTCGGTGTGCTGGCCGGCACGGCTGCCACGGCCCGTGAGGAGAAGGACGGCACCATGGACGTCCTCCTGGCGGTCCCCATCAGCCGGCCGTCCATCGTCCTCCAGAAGGCCGCATCGATGACGCTGGTCCTCGGGGCGATCATGGCTGGCACGACGTTGGCGCTGATGGGCATGAACGTCGCCGTCGATCTCAGCCTGTCGATCATCAACCTCATTGCGGTCTGCGCCGGTGCGTGGCTGCTCGGTCTCGTATTCGGTGGCGTGGCGATGGCGATCGGGGCTTTCACCGGGTCGCCGGGGGCGACGTCGGGTGCAGCGGTATCCCTTGGGATCTTTTCCTGGTTCGTGACCGCCTTCTCATCCCTCTACAGCTGGCTCGAGCTTCCCTCGAAGCTGAGTCCCTTCAGCTGGTACCTCGACGGCAATCCATTGCTCAACGGCTTCTCATCGGGGCACCTGTGGCTCCTCGCCGGTGCCGTCACTGGAACCGGGGCCGCAACGGTGCTGTTCACTCGTCGCAACATCGCTGTCGAACGCGTCGTCCTCCCGAAGAACCCGCTGCGACGTCGCCGAGGCACGGTCATCTCGCCGAGGACCCCGTGGCTGTTGGGTTCCGTCTTCGGGAAGACGCTGTGGGACCGGAGGCATTCGGTGTGGGTCTGGGCGATCGGGCTGTCGTCGCTGTCGCTTCTCACATTCGCTGCGTGGCCAGCACTGGCGAAGGATTCCGAGGCGCTCATGGAACTGTTGGAGGCATTCCCCAAGGAGGTGCTCGCCATGATGGGCCTCACGGATGCTTCCACGCTCGCAACGCCCGAGGGGTTCGTGTCCACGCGCACCTACGGCGCCGTCGGGCCCGTCGTCATCCTCGTGTTCGCCATCTCGGCGATGTCGTCCCTCGTCGCGAGGGAGGAGGCCTCGGGGATCCTCGACCTCGTCGTATCCGCCTCCCAGCAGCGACGGACCCTCCTGCGCGAGAAGGCGCTGGCCGTGTTCACCCTGGTCGGGATCATCGCCGTGTTCCTGTTCATCGTCGCACTCGTCGGGAACGCCGTGTGGGGTCTGGGAATCGGCTTCACGGGCATCCTCGCCGCCAATGTCGGGCTCGCCCTGTTCGGGTTGTGCTTCTGGGGGATCGCCG
>JAWOGV010000186.1:0-4382 GCA_046496605.1 Acidimicrobiia bacterium
GGATCAGGAGTCGAAGCCCATTCCGAGGCCGTCGAGGAGCCTGAGCCAGGGTCCTCGTCTGCCTTCGTTCTCGTCGGAGCGGGCGAGGGCCCGGCGCGTCAGGGAGATGCCGAGATATCGGATGGGCTCTGGAGGAAAGGGAAGCGGCTTCCTTCGCACCATCTCGAGTTGCGTACGCTCTGTCTCGATCCCATCCACGAGGTCGAGTGCGACCTGGGCACCGAACCTGCTCGCTCCGACCCCGAGGCCCGTGTACCCGCCGACCCACACGACGTCGTCGTCGTGGGAGCGCCCCCACGTCGCCGTGAACCGCGTGGTCGTGCCGATGGGTCCCGCCCACTTGTGTGAGAAGCGCAAACCCTCGAGTTGGGGGAAGGTCGTGAAGAAGTGGTCGGCCAGCAGCGCATGGGTGTCCCCCGCCTGGTCGTATCGATCGCCGATGGCATTCCCGTACCGGTACACGGCGTCGTACCCACCCCACAGGATGCGGCTGTCCGACGTCAGTCGGTAGTAGTGGAACTGGTTGCTGACGTCCGATATCGCCTCTCGGCCATCCCAACCGATCGATGCCATCTGGTTCGCCGAGAGTGGCTCGGTCATGAGCACGTAGTCGTACACAGGCACGACGTAGCGTCGCATCCGGCGGATCGGTTGTGCGTATGCGTTCGTCGCGACGATGACCTTTCGGGCCGACACCGCCCCGTGCTCCGTCGAGACCTTCAGCGCCCTCCCGTCCCTCTCGATGCTGATCACCGGTGACCTGTCGAAGACCCTGACCCCAGCGCCCTCGGCAACCGAGCGCAGACCCATGACCAGCTTCGCGGGATGGACGATCGAGGTACCTGTCGGCTCCTTGACCCCTCCGATGTATGTCGGGGATCCCAATGCCGCCTGCACCGTCGTTCGATCCATGGTGATGAAGGGCTCACCGCTCCTTGCAAGCGCGACTGCGATGCCCTCGAGCTCTTCCAGGTGCCATGGCTGGGAGGCAACGTGGATGACGCCCGTCTGTTCGAGCCCCACATCGAGTCCGTGGCGCTCGACGAACGCGATGATCGCCTCATAGTTCACGCCTGCGAGCCGCTCGATGGTGCCCATCTCGCTCGGCCAGCGGGAGACGCCATTCCCCGCACCGTGGGTGAGCGAGGCCTCGAGGAACCCGCCGTTGCGTGAGCTGGCACCGTGGCCCGCTCGCTCCGCCTCGACGACGACGATCGACCTCGTGGGATCGGCTTCGATGGCGATATTCGCGGCCCATAGGCCGGTGAAACCGGCACCGACGATCACGAGGTCCGCGGCCGCCGATCCGGTGAGGACCGGTGCCCGGTCGACGCTCCCGAGGTCATCGACCCAGAAGACGGACGGCTTCGCGCCGGAGAGTGCGTCGGCGGCCCAGTTCACGTCAATGCTTCACCATCACGTGCTTGACCTCGGTGTAGTGCTCGACCGCATACATCGACATGTCCTTGCCGTAGCCCGACTGCTTGAACCCTCCATGGGGCATCTCGCTGACGATCGGGATGTGGTCGTTCACCCACACCGTCCCGAACTGGAGTGCGCTGGTCGCCCGCATGGCCCTTCCGACATCGCGTGTCCAGACGCTCGCCGCAAGGCCGAAGTCCACGTCGTTCGCCCATGCGATCAACTCGTCGTCCGTGGAGGCACGCTGGACGGTCACGACGGGACCGAACACCTCCCTCTGGATGATCTCCGAGTGCTGGTCCGCCCCCACGACGATGGACGGTTCATAGAAGAAGCCGGGTCCCCCCATACGCGCACCTCCGGTCGTGACGGTCGCACCCGCATCGACGTCCCTCTCGACGAATCCTGCGACCCGATCGAGTTGTGCCGCCGAAACGACGGGACCCATGTCCGTCTGCTCGTCGAAGGGATCCCCGACCGAAACGGATGCCGCGGCTTCCGTGAGACCGCCGACCACATCATCGTGGACGCGGGGCCCTGCGATCACGCGGCACGGTGCCGTGCAATCCTGTCCCGAGTTGTAGAAGCTGTTCCCCTTCAGGTTGGCCACGAGGGCTTCGACGTCGGCATCGTCGAACACCACGACAGGCGCCTTGCCACCGAGCTCGAGGTGGACCCGCTTGAGGCTGTCACTTGCCGCTCGCGCAACGGACTTGCCCGCTGCAACGCTTCCCGTGAGTGAGACCATCGCAACGTCCGGGTGCACGACGAGCGGTACCCCGGCGTTGGGGCCGTCACCGCACACGATGTTCAGGACGCCGGGCGGCAGGATGTCCTCGACCAACTCGGCCAGTCGCAGCACCGTGTACGGCGTCAACTCGGAGGGCTTGAGCACGACGGTGTTGCCAGCGGCGAGCGCAGGTCCCAGCTTCCACGTCGCCATGTTGAGTGGATAGTTCCACGGTGCGATGGAAGCGACGACCCCGATCGGGTCGCGCCGCACGAACGACGTGTACCCGTCCAAGTACTCGCCGGCCGCCTTGCCCTCGAGGAACCGGCCCGCAGAGGCGAAGAAGCGCCAGTTGTCGACGGTGAGGTCCATCTCGAACTCCACGATCGAAACCGGCTTCCCGACGTTCTCGCATTCGATTCGCGACAGCTCGGCGATGTCTTCCTCGATGCGGTCTGCGACACGATGGAGCATCTCCGATCGCCTCCGCGGTGTGAGCGCCGACCAATCAGCGAACGCTTCCTTCGCGGCACGCACTGCGTCGTCGACGTCTTCTGCACCGCTGGAGGGAGCGGTACCGATGGACCCACCGGTCGCGGGGTTCACGACCTCGTCGACCGAGCCATCCCGCGCGGGGACCCATGAGCCCCCGATGAAGTTCTCGTGTGCCATGGCACCTCCACGAAGGGGGGTGGGCGGTTCGGGGACCGCCCACCCCGTTCGTTCGTCCGTGATCAGCTACGCGCCTCGGCGAACTTGTCGGTGTAGTTGATCTCGTAGTCGCCCTGGTCCTCGATCACCTCGAGCTCGGCAGATGCCGTCTCCGCATAGAAGTCGATGACCTCCTGGTCGAGCATCGGAACCGATGCGGCATTCGGGCTGCCGTAGTAGTTCCAGTTCGTCAGCGTTGCGTGGTTCTCTGCGTCCAGGATGAAGTCGATGAACGTGTGCGCCGTGCACACGGACTTCGCGTTGGTCGGGATCGCCATGTTGTCGATCCACAACGTCGCGCCCTCCTCGGGGAGGACGTACACGAAGTCATCGGGGTTGTCGGCCTCACCCATGCCGACGATCATGTTGCCGGAGTACCCGTGGGCGACGGCCACCTCACCGGTGGCGAGCGCCGTGGAGTACTGGTCGGAATCGAACGTCGCGATGTTCGCCTTGGCTGCCTGGATCACGGCGACGGCCTCGTCGAGGTGCTCGATCGTCGTGTCGTTGAGTGAGTAGCCGAGGTACGACAGTGCCGCACCCATCGTCTCACGAGGGTCGTTGAGCACCGACACGCCACCCGGGAAGTTCGCTGTCAGTGTTGGGTCGAACAGGAGCGCCCAGCTCCTCGGGAAGTCGTTGCCGACGAGGGCTGTGTTCACCCCGAGGCCGGTCGTGCCGTACTGGTACGCGGCTGAGAACCTCGCACCGTCGTCATACGGCTGTGAGGTGAACTGCGGATCCATGTTCTCGAAGTTCGGGATGGCGTCCTTGTTGAGCTCGACGAGCAGCCCCTCCTGGATCATGATGTTCACCATGTAGTCAGACGGCACGATCACGTCATAGGAAACGCCGCTCTGGATCTGGGAGATCATCGCCTCGTTCGACTCGTAGAACGACTCGATCACATCGACGCCGTACTCGGCTTCGAACGCCTCGATGAGAGACGGATCCATGTACTCGGTCCAGTTGTACAGGTTCAGGTCCCCATCGACCTGACCGACTTCACAGTCACCTGCGGCGACAGCGTCGCCCCCGTCACTGCCGCACGCGCTCGCCACCACGGCGAGTACCGCGAGTAGCACCATTGCCTTCTTCTTCATCATCATCTCCCTTTTCTCGTGAGTATCTCTCTGGTGTTCCCATGCCACCGCACGTCACGTACCGGTCGACGAGGATCGCCCACCGCGGTCGCGTTGGAACACCAGAGAGACTGCGATCAACACCATTGAAGCGGTCAGCATGAGTACTGACACTGCATTGATGAGCGGCGTGACGCCGCGTCGGACCAAACCGAAGACGTAGACGGGGAGCGTCGTCGCTCCCGGACCCGCCACGAAGCTGGTGACGACGACGTCGTCGAGGGACAGGGTGAGTGCGAGGAGTGCCCCACCGGCCACGGCTGGTGCGATCAGCGGAAGGGTGACCCTCCTGAATGCCTGCCAACGATCCGCGTAGAGGTCGGCCGCCGCCTCCTCGTAGGTGGGATCGAGCTGGCTCAGACGAGCGCGCACCACGA
>JAWOGV010000195.1:0-5948 GCA_046496605.1 Acidimicrobiia bacterium
GGCCCGTACACGTTCGCGAACCCGAGGGACATGTAGTCGAGGCCGTAGGTCTCGCTGTAGTAGCGGAAGTACTCCTCGACCACGAACTTCGAGACGCCGTAGGGCGACCCCGGCCGTCGCTTCTGGGTCTCGGGCGTCGGGATGTTGAAGGTGTCACCGAACGTCGCACCTCCCGAGGACGCGAACACGAAGCGCTCGGCATCGCAGTGGCGGGCGGCCTCGAGCATGTTCAGGGTTCCGAGGATGTTGATGCGGGCGTCACGGACCGGATCGCTCACGGACAGGCGCACGTCGATCTGCGCGGCGAGATGGTGGATCGAGTTCGGGCGGAAGTCGCGGACGAGGCCGACGACCCGATCGTCCGACACGTCGATCTGGTGGATCGTCACGTTCCCCCGTGACCGGGCATCCTTGAGGTTCGCGAGCGATCCGGAGCTGAGGTCGTCGATGACGAGCACGTCGAACCCCTCGTCCACGAGCCTGTCGACGAGGTTGGATCCGATGAACCCTGCTCCACCGGTGACGACAGCACGCTGTGATGTCATATGCGCACAGGCAGCTCGGAGGCCACGAACTCCACCAACCGCGACACGACATCATCGAAGCGGTCAGGCCTGAAGCCGGGTGCATCGTCGTTCCAGAAGCCGTGTTCGCCGTCCGCGTAGACCACGAACGTCGTCAGCGGGATGCGCTCCCTCTGCTCGACCGAGCCATCGATGTCAGCCTGCTCGTCGCCGCGGCTCCCGATGAAGAGCATGGGCGTGCCGGCTGCGACGAGGTCGTCGACGATGGCGTCGTCGAGCGGTGACCCCACGATCGAGATCGCCACGACCCGTCCGTCGGTCGCTGCCAGGCGTGCTGCGGCCGATGCGCCCGAACCGAACGCAACGACACCGAACCCGTATTCGGCATTGGACCAGTCACCGTTCGGTGCGCCGATGAAGTTTGCAATGGCTCTGCTGATTCGCCGATCCGGTTCGGGTTCACCCGAGAGATCGGGCGACATGGCGGCGATCCCGTGGCGGGCGAGGACGCGACAGATGTTCTTGATGCTCGATGTCGGGGAGGGATCGGGGCCATAGACGAGCACGGTGGGCCATTCGTATCGACCGTCGGGCCTGGCGAGGTATCCACCGAACACGCGGGGACCCGCGGGGACACTCGTCGAACCGTAGATGATGTCTTCTGTGCCTTCGCCGGCCTGGACAGCCACGATCGTCTCCCACGGTGACGCGTCGTCGCAGGCTAGCCGTGCTCGAGGAGGTGTACGTCACCCGAGACCAGCACATGGATGCCTTCGGGACCGTCCACGACGAGCCTCCCGTGGTCGTCCACGTCCATGACGCGTCCCATGCCACCATCCCAGCGCACGTGCGCGCCCAATGTGATGCACGCGGACCGGTACGCGTCAACGGGCCACGCATCAGGACCCCCTGCAACCAGGTCGAGCACGGCATCGGCCCACGAACCCGCGAGGTCCGCCGCGAGGTCCTCCTGCCCGGGCGATGGAAGCAAGGCTGTTGCGTACGGAGGGGGCTCGGCCCACCACAGGTTCAGCCCCCAGCCGACCGTGATCCTGTCGCCACTCGCCTCCGCGAGGAGGCCACCGACCTTGCGCCCGTCGACGACGAGATCGTTCGGCCACTTGCATCCGACCAACACACCCGTCGCCGACTCGACAACAGTGCGTGCCGCGAGACCTGCACACAACGGGACGAGCGGGAACCGATCAGGCGGCCACGCGCAGGTGAACGAGAGCGAGGCGAACACCCCCTGGTCGGGTGCGAGCCACGCCCTCCCCTGCCGACCGCGACCGGCGACCTGCGTGTCCGCGACGACCAGGACGGTGTCGATCCCGGTCCCGACGAGTCGCCTCGCCTCGTCCTGGGTGGAACCGACACCGGCGACCCTGACGATGTCGTATGGTGTAGCCATCGGGGCTCCCCACGAGTCGAAGTGACCGTACCCGGAGAGCCTACCCGGAGGACCGGTGAGCACAGAGAAGAACATCGAGCGTCTCCGCGAAATCAGGGCCAAGTCCCTCGAGCCGGAGAACCAGCGGGCCGTCGAGCGCCAACACGACGCCGGGAAGCTGACAGCACGAGAACGTGTCGAGGTGCTCCTCGACAAGGGTTCGTTCCAGGAGATCGATCCGTTCGTGCGCCACCAGGAGACGGCGTTCGGGATCGGCGAGAAACGCCCGCTCGGCGACGCCGTCGTGACAGGGTGGGGCACGATCGATGGACGAAGCGTGTTCGTGTTCGCGGAGGACTTCACTCGCTTCGGTGGCAGCCTCGGGGAGGTCGTTGCGGACAAGATCTGCAAGGTGATGGACCTCGCGATGGATACCGGTACCCCCATCATCGGGCTCAAGGACTCCGGCGGAGCCAGGATCCAGGAGGGTGTGCTCGGGCTGAACGGTTACGGTCGGATCTTCGAGCGCAACGTCCGCGCATCGGGCGTGATACCCCAGATCTCCGTCATCATGGGTCCATGCGCCGGAGGAGCCGTGTACTCCCCCGCCCTCACGGACTTCATCTACCAGGTCGAGGGGACGTCGCACCTGTTCATCACCGGTCCGGACGTCATCAAGACCGTCACCGGGGAAGAGGTCACGATGGACGATCTGGGCGGTGCTCATGCACACGCCAGCCTCAGCGGCGTCACACACTTCGTGGTCGCAGACGACCGCGAGGCCCTCGAGGAGATCCGGTTCCTCCTGTCGTTCCTGCCGTCGAACAACATGGAGGTTCCACCCTTCTTCACCCCCATCGATGCAGCGGACCGCATGGACGAGGACCTCACGACGGTCATCCCCGACTCGGCGAACCAGCCATATGACGTGCGCGACGTCATCGAGGGCATCATCGACGATGGAGAGTTCTACGAGGTGCACGAGCACTATGCGGGCAACATCGTCGTGGGCCTCGGGCGGCTCGACGGCTACACGGTCGGCATCGTCGCCAACCAGCCCGCCGTGCTCGCAGGCACCCTCGACATCAACGCCTCGGTCAAGGCAGCTCGGTTCGTGCGGTTCTGCGACGCCTTCAACATCCCGCTGGTGACCCTGGTCGACGTTCCGGGGTTTCTCCCCGGGGTCGACCAGGAGCACGACGGCATCATCCGCCACGGCGCGAAGCTCCTCTATGCCTTCTCGGAGGCAACGGTCCCGCGAGTGACCGTCATCTTGAGGAAGGCATACGGGGGTGCCTTCCTCGTCATGAACTCGCGAGCCGTGCGAGCAGACGTCGTGTTCGCCTGGCCTTCCGCCGAGATCGCGGTCATGGGTGCACAGGGAGCGGTCAACGTCATCCATCGCCGAGCGCTCTCGGAGGCCGACGATCCGGAGGCCACGCGTGCCGCGCTGGTCTCGGACTACGAGCAGCGCTTCAACAATCCGTACGTCGCGGCCGAATACGGTCTCGTCGATGATGTGATCGAGCCGCGCGAGACGAGGCCGAGGCTGATCCGATCCCTCGAAATGCTGCGGAACAAGCGGGAAACGCTTCCACCGAAGAAGCACGGCAACATCCCGCTCTGAAGCGCCCCGGCTCGCCCGGACAGCGGATCGCCCGTACACCGGTTCTTCCGACGCCGGATCGCCTCGGACGGCCCGATACGGTTCCGCAGTGACGACTCCTCGGAGGCTCGCTGTCGTCCTCACGCCCTTCATCGCGCAGCTCGACGCCCACGATGATCAGTTCGTCGCCTATCTCACCGATACGGGAACGGTCATCCTGCCGGACGTTCGATGACCTGCGAGTTGTAGATTGCGACGATGCCGCTGGAACCGCAGCCGGGCCGACGCGGTGGCCTCTTCGGGCTCATCGCGGTCCTCGGTCTCCTCCTCCTCGTGGTCGCCCTGTCGCTTCCGACCCGGTCGGACCGAGAGGACGACCCCGCCGAAGGGTCCATCGACTTCGCACCGCGGACGACCACCACGACGGTCCTCGAGCCGATCATCGACCACAACCCCGACCCGGCTGTCCGCGGGCCACGCATCGATGCCGCCGCACCGGGTTGGGAGAACCTCGGCACGTCCAACGGTGTGCACCGGTCGGGGTTCAGGGTGATCGACGCCGCGGACGGCGTGTTCATCTTCGGAGGTGTGACGGGATCAGGGGAGGGCGTGCCGAACGGTGCGTGGTACCGCGACGGTGCGTGGACCACCGTTGCCGGTGCTCGCATTCCCAGCGGACCCGAACCCGTGGTCCTGTGGACCGGCGACGCCGTCGTCGTCTACACCGGCACCGTCGCGGCCTGGGATCCGGGGTCAGGCGAATGGCGCGGGCTCACCTTTCCGCCTCAGGGAGGCACGTTCTACTCCGGCGCTCCCCTTGCAGGTGTCGTCGCGGACGACCGCATCGTGATCCTCGGCACGAAGACATACCCTTCGACGACGGGGAGCAACGTCTTCGTCGCTGGCTATGGAACCGACCTCGGGTGCTGCGCCCCCTATCAGGACCCACCCTTCTCCCTGTCGTTCGCCGAGGCCCACTGGACCGGGTCGGAGGTCCTCGTCATCGGTTCACTCACGCTCCCGAACGGACGACCCGTGGCCGATGACCGTGGTGAGATGCTCGCCTCGCTCGATCCCGGTACCGGTGTCTGGACCGTCCTCGATCCTCCCCCCTTTCCAAACGCGCTCGCCATGTCCTCGACGTGGACGGGGAGCCAGCTGATCGCGTGGTCTGCGGACGGCGCATCCGCCCGGTGGTCGAGGACGGCAGGGTGGGAAAGAATGGCGGCGGTGCCGGTCCGGCACGGGGACTGCGCGATGCACACGGTCGCCCTCGACGGTGGGGACGTGCTCGCCATGCGGTGCGGCACGGTCGCACTGTGGTCAGGAGACACCGTTCGATGGAACCCCGTCACCGTCCCGCCGCGATCCCCTGCCTGGCCGATCTCCGAGTGCGCGCCAGCGGGTCAGGGTGTCGATGGGGCGGTCCACGTCTGGTGCTCCAACCCGGATGCCGGCCAGTCGTTCTGGCGATTCGTGCCGGGCCTCGCCGAGGTCTCCCCTGACGCCGGTCGGTAACGAACATGCACGCGGCAGGGTCGTAACCCTGAGGACGAGCCGCTGGTTCCCCTCCCCAGCACGTCTCCACCTAGGATTGCGCCCGTGGAATCAGTCCTCATCGCGAATCGTGGCGAAATCGCCGTACGCATCATCCGCGCCGCTCGCGACCTCGGCATGCGAACCATTGCCGTGTACTCCGAACTCGACCGCGATGCCGTCCACACCTCGATGGCGGATGAGGCGTGGAACGTCGGCCCTGCCCCCGCGGCCGAGTCGTACCTGAACGTCGCGCGCATCCTCGAGATCGCCCGCGAGTCCGAAGCGGCATCCATCCATCCCGGCTACGGATTCCTCGCAGAGAACGCAGGGTTCGCCAGGGCGGTCGTCAATGCCGGACTCATCTGGATCGGACCGCCTGCCTCGGCGATCGCCATGATGGGCGACAAGATCGAATCCCGTATCGCTGCGGAAGCAGCAGGCGTCGCGGGTGTGCCGGGCACCCTCGAACCACTCACGTCGGCCGACCAGGTCGCAGCATTCGCCGCCAGCCATGGCTTCCCCGTCGCGATCAAGGCGACGGCCGGTGGTGGCGGTCGGGGCCTCAAGGTCGTTCACGACGAGTCGGGTCTCGTCGAGGCGTTCGAGTCGGCAGGTCGCGAGGCGGAGTCATGGTTCGCAAACCCTGCGGTGTATGTGGAGCGATACCTCGAGAACGCTCGACCCATCGAGGCGCAGATCCTGTTCGACAAACACGGGAACGGCGTGTTCTTCGGCGAGCGCGACTGCTCCCTCCAACGTCGTCACCAGAAACTCGTCGAGGAGTCCCCCGCCCCGAACTTCACGGCCGCTCACCGAGCCAGGCTCGGCGAACTCGCACTCGCACTTGGCACGGCCGCCGGATACGAGTCGGCCGGAACCGTGGAGTTCC
>JAWOGV010000196.1:0-9403 GCA_046496605.1 Acidimicrobiia bacterium
GTCGTGATGGTCAACACGTGCGGGTTCATCGATGCGGCACGGCGCGAGTCGATCGATACCATCTTGGACCTCGCTGCCGCGAAGCGCACGAACGCTCGCCTCGTCGTGATGGGTTGCATGGCCCAGCGGTACGAACAGGAGCTCATCGAGGCACTTCCGGAGGCGGACGCCGTGATCGGCCTCGACCGCTATCCGGAACTCGTCGGCGAACTCGATCGACTCACCGGATGGGAGCCGATCACGATCACGGGCGTCAGGCGATCGGCCATGGACATCCTCGAATCGCCCATCCGCGTGGCCCCATCGACCCCCTACGCCTACGTGAAGGTCGCAGAGGGCTGCAACAAGACGTGCGCGTTCTGCGCCATTCCACTGATCAGGGGCAAGCAGCGGTCGCGGACCCCCGATGGGATCATCGCCGAGATGGAGGGCCTCGTGACGGGAGGTGTCCAGGAGATCGTTCTCGTCGCCCAGGACCTCGCCGCATATGGCAGGGACGCGTCTGGAAGGGACAATGGGGTCGGATCGATCGAAGCGCTGGTCGAACGGGCTGCCGGCGTCGAGGATCTCGCGAGGCTGCGGCTGTACTACCTGTATCCGAAGGAGATCCGTCAGGGGTTGATCGACCTCATGGCCGGCCATCAGAAGATCGCCGACTATTTCGACCTATCGCTCCAGCACGCATCGCCGACACTGCTGAGGGCCATGCGGCGCCCGGGGAGCGGGGACGCCCACCTCGACCTCATCGCGAGGATCCGGTCCGCAGCGCCGGCTGCCGCCACACGGTCGAGTTTCATCGTCGGATTCCCAGGGGAGACGGAAGCCGATGTCGAGCATCTGGCCGAGTTCCTGGCCGAGGCGCGACTCACGTGGGCAGGATTCTTCCCGTTCTCGCCCGAGGAGGGAACGCCGGCGATCGACCTCGAGAACCATGTCGGGTCCGACGTGATGGGGGAGCGCCTCCGTTACCTCCAGGGCATCCAGGACGACGTGACGGCCGGCGAGAACGCCTCGATCGTCGGTTCGAGGTTCGACGTCCTCGTCGACGGTGTCGAGGACGGCCAGCCGTACGGTCGCTCATATCGCGAGGCCCCCGAGATCGACGGGGTGATGCTCCTCGACGCGGGGATTGTCGGGACGTGGGTCACGGCGGAGGTCACCGGTGCCTACGGCACCGACCTGGCGGCAAGGGTCCTCCCGGCGTGAACGTCGAGATCCTCGCCGTGGGTACGGAGCTGCTCCTCGGCCAGATCGTGAACACGAACGCCTCCGAGATCGCCGTACGGCTTGCGGACCGCGGTATGTCGCATTATCTCCAGGGCGTCGTCGGCGACAACGCGGAGCGCATGGCGGCGGCGATCCGGAGCGCAACGGAACGATCAGAAGCGCTGATCATCACGGGCGGGATCGGACCGACCCAGGACGACATCACACGCGAGGCCGTCGCGGCCGTCGCAGGGGTGCCGCTCGTATTCGACGAGGCGTACGCAGAGTCGTTGCAGGCCAGATGGGAAGCCCTCGGGAGGGACTTCCCGACGTCGAACCTTCGGCAGGCATATCGTCCGGAAGGCGCTGTCGCGATCGCCAACCACAAGGGAAGCGCACCGGGGTTCCGCATCCGAATCGGATCGTGTTGGGTGATCGCCCTCCCGGGAGTCCCCGCCGAGATGCTGTCCATGCTCGACGACGATGTCATGCCGTTCCTGCAGGCGGAATCGGGATCCGAGGAAGCGGTCGTCGTCAGCAGGGTGGTGAGGACCTGGGGCATGTCCGAGGCCGCGGTCGGGGAGCTCTTCGACGACATCTTCACGGGATCCGTGAATCCGACGGTCGCCTTCCTCGCCTCGTCCGGTGAGATCAAGGTCCGGCTGACGGCAAGGGCACCGACGACGGAGATTGCATACGGCCTGATCGACCCCGTCGAGCAGACCGTGCGCGAACGTCTCGGCAGCCATGTCTTCGGTGTCGACGATGACACGATCGAACGCGTGATTCATCGTCTCCTCGTCGAGCGCGGCTGGACCATCGGAACGGCGGAGTCCGCAACGGCCGGCATCATCGCATCGCGCCTCACGTCGGTCGCTGGAGCAAGCGCGTCGTTCAGGGGCTCGATCGGCGCGTACGCCCCTGACGTGAAGGTCTCGCTGCTCGGCGTTGCGCAGGACGTGATCGATGCACACGGCGTCGTGTCCGAGGACACCGCCCTCGCGATGGCACGAGGGGCGGCGAGAGTGCTCGGAGTGGATGTCGCCGTCGCGGTCACCGGCTCGGCAGGGCCCGACCCCCTCGAGGTCGATGTCGGAACCATGTGTGTGGCGGTCGTGACACCTGAGGTCGAACGGTCCCGCACCTTCCACATGCCGGGGGACCGGGAGCGGGTCCGCACGTACACCGCAACGGCAGCGCTCCACCAGGTGCGGCTGGCGATCGATGGGCGATGACGGGAAACGCATTTCTCGCCGTCGACCTGTCGACCGACGAACGCCACGCACTGTCGCGCGCTCTCGATGAGGCGAGTCCCGGGCCTCGGGTTCCGGGAAAGCGTGCTCGGCCGGAGAACTGGCACATCACGCTCCGATTCCTCGGCCCTGTCGACGAGGTCGTGACGGACCGCGTCCTGCACGAGGTCTCCGAGACACTCGATGCCAGGGCGGGCCGTGTCGTGTGCACCGGCCTCGGTGCGTTCCCGCGTCCAGCGAAGGCGACGGTCCTCTACGTCGGCATCGACGATCCCGCCGAGCTCCTCCCACCCATCGCCGCGCAGTGCGAGGCTGCCTGCCGCGACGTAGGGCTCGAGCCGCAGGAGCGTCCGTTCGTCGGCCACCTCACCCTGTCCCGCATCCGACCACCGACCGATGTCACGCGCCTGATCGGGAGCTACGGTGAGTTCGCCGTTCCTGTCAGGGTCGCGTCCGTCAGCTTGATGCGCACGACGCCCGACGAACGTGGCGTGCGCTACACGGAGATCGGATCGATTCCGCTCGGCTAGGTGGTGAGGCCGTGCTTCACGGCGAACTCGCCGAGGACGGTGGTGAGGTTCGGCTCGCCGATCTCGTCGAGGTCGTAGTGCACCCTGGTGTAGGGCTTGTCGATCGACACGATCCTGCTGAGATCGATCGGCGTCCCGATGATGACGGCATCGCAGTCGGTCGCGTTGATCGTCTCCTCGAGGTCCTTGATCTGTTCCTCGCCGTATCCCATGGCAGGCAGGAGCGCTCCGATCCCGGGATAGATGGCGAACGTCTCGCGGAGCCTGCCGACGGCGAACGGCCGCGGGTCGACAAGCTCTGTGGCTCCGTTGGCGAGTGCCGCGACGGTTCCCGCGCCGATGGTCATTCCGCCGTGGGTCAGGGTCGGGCCATCCTCGACAGCGAGTACGCGCTTGCCCCTGAGAACCTCGGGATCGTCGACGGTGAGGGCCGAGTTCGCGGTGATCACGACGGCGTCAGGGTTCACTGATGCGATGTTCGCCCGAACCGCGGCGACGCCGTCGGCCGGAGCACTGTCCACCTTGTTGATGATCACGACGTCGGCAAGCCTCAGGTTGGTCTCCCCCGGGTAGTAGCCCAGTTCATGGCCCGGACGGTGTGGATCCACGAGCGTCAGGTACAGATCTGACCGATAGAACGAGAAGTCGTTGTTCCCGCCGTCCCAGACGATCACGTCGCAACCGCCCGGATCGCTCTCCGCTGCACGGACGATGGCCTCATAGTCCGCCCCTGCGTAGATGACGTTTCCGCGCACGACGTGGGGCTCGTACTCCTCCATCTCCTCGATCGTGCAATGGTGCTTCGCGAGGTCGGCGACCTCGGCGAAGCGTTGGACGCCCTGGAGGTTCAGGTCCCCGTACGGCATCGGGTGGCGAATGGCGACGGGTCGAAGACCCATCCCGATGAGGATCTCGATGACCTTGCGCGTCGTCTGGGACTTGCCCACGCCGGTTCGGACCGCGGTCACCGAGATGAGGGGCTTCGTCGAGGCGATCTGGGTGTCGGACGGACCGAGGAGCGTGAAACTCGCTCCTGCGGCCTGCACGATCGATGCAACATGCATGACGTGCTCGTAGGAGATGTCGCTGTAGGAGAACACGCACTCGTCGACGGCGAGGTCGCGGATGAGGTCCGTGAGGTCTTCCTCTGCGTGGATCGGGATGCCGTTGGGGTACATGGGCCCCGCGAGCGAACCAGGGTATCGACGGTCGGCGATGTCGGGGATCTGGGCCGCCGTGAACGCTACGACCTCGACCGTGTCATCGTCGCGGAACCGAGTGTTGAAGTTGTGGAAATCCCTGCCGGCTGCGCCGATGATGATCACGCTTCTCCTGGACATGTTCCTGTACTTCCCGTCTCGAGTGGCTCGCGTGCACGAACGGTACCGCCCATCGCGATCGCGTGGAGGAGGCCCGCAGGGCGTCCCAGCATCGGGGCGAGAGGATCCAGGAGGGGGAGGTGGGGGTGCGTTCCGAAGGTGCCGATATGCTCGACATCGAACACGTGTTCGGTTACCCTCCATGTGTCGGGTCATCTGGTGGGGCATCGTCCGCGAACGTGTCACAGGCGCCCGATACCGTGAAGGCACACGATTGAAGGGGTACTCATGGCCGACAAGCCGAGCGAAAACGACAAGAACCTCGAGATGGCGATGGCACAGATCGAGCGCCAGTTCGGCAAGGGCGCCATCATGAGGCTCGGCACCGACCAGATTCGGCGCATCAAGGCGATCTCCACCGGTGCCCTCTCGCTCGACCTCGCTCTCGGCAGCGGCGGAGTGCCCCGTGGTCGCATCGTCGAGATCTTCGGCCCTGAGTCGTCCGGCAAGACGTCGTTGGCACTCCATGTGATCGCAGAGGCACAGCGCAACGGGGGAATCGCAGCATTCATCGATGCCGAGCATGCCCTCGATCCGCAGTATGCCAGGGCCATCGGTGTCGATATCGACGAGCTCCTCATTTCCCAGCCAGACACCGGTGAGCAGGCACTCGAGATCGCAGACATGCTGATTCGGTCCGGTGCACTCGATGTCGTCGTCATCGACTCGGTTGCGGCGCTCGTTCCGCGTGCCGAGCTCGAGGGGGATATGGGCGATACGCACGTCGGCCTCCAGGCACGTCTCATGTCCCAGGCTCTGCGAAAGCTGGCAGGCACGATCAACCGCTCCGACACGACGGCCATCTTCATCAATCAGCTCAGGGAGAAGATCGGCGTCATGTTCGGATCTCCCGAGACGACACCCGGTGGGCGGGCGCTCAAGTTCTACTCCAGCGTGCGCATCGACATACGGCGCATCGAGTCGATCAAGGTCGGTACGGAGAACATCGGCAACCGGGTCCGCGCGAAGGTGGTCAAGAACAAGGTCGCGCCGCCGTTTCGCGTCGCAGAGTTCGACATCATGTTCGGTGAGGGAATCTCGCGTGAGGGATCCCTCATCGACGTCGCCGTCGAGGAGGGAATCGTGCGCAAGGCGGGCGCCTGGTTCACCTACGAGAACGAGCAGCTCGGTCAGGGGCGGGAGAAGGCGAAGGACTTCCTTCGTCAGAACCCGGAACTCGCCGTGCAGCTCCAGGATCAGGTACTGCGCTCAGTCGGGGTGATCGTGGACGAGGAGGAGCTCGCGGCTGCCCTCGAGACCGCCGCTGAGGTCGATGAGATGGCCGGTGAGGTGACAGAGGAATCCTGATCGTGGTGAATCCGTCACGGAACGCGCGATTTTCGCGCTTCGCGATCGGTGCGTACGGAGTACCATCAGAGCGCATTCACACACATACATCACTGAAACCGAGAATCTGAGACGTGACGAACGAGACGACGCAATGAGGTGAGCATCGGAGACGATGCCTGGGACAACTCATCGGGAGTCGTGTGAGTGCCGAGCCCCTCGTGGCTCGGCACGTCCGTTTCGGTCTCGGAGGAACGAGGACGCATGGAACAGGTTCTCAGCCTGCTGATCCCGGGAATCCTGGTCGCCGGAATGTTCACGGCAGGCCTGGTCGTGGGACGCCGGATCGTCAAGGCGCCGCCCGCACCGGACGAGGTGCTCGCGAGCGCACGAATCGAGGCACAGCGGATCCTCGCACGTGCGGAGGAGGAAGCTCGGGCCCTCGCCGAGACGTACCGCGACCGTGAAGAGGCAACCATCGAGCATCGGCGCGTCGAGATGGGGACCATGGAGGAACGCATCGATCAGCGGGCCGCCACCCTCGAGCAGCGTGCGGCGAACCTCGCCCAGCGCGAGGAGCTCGTGATCGACAAGGAGAGGTCGGCGAACGAGACCCTCGCCGAGGCCGCACGTGCCCAGGAGGAGGCCAGGATCGAGCTGGAGGCGCTCGCAGGATTCGATTCGAAGGCCGCCAAGGAGGAACTCCTCCAAAAAGTCGAGGACGAGGCACGCAGGGACGCCATGGTCCTCGTGCGAGACATGGAGTCGCGTGCACGGGAGGAGGCGGAGAAGCGGGCACGGAGGATCCTCGCGACCGCGATCCAGCGCATGGCGGCCGATGTCGTGTCCGAGAGCACCATCTCGACGGTCGTCCTGCCCTCCGACGACATGAAGGGCAGGATCATCGGGAGGGATGGACGCAACATCCGCACCTTCGAGGCCGTCACCGGAGTCGATCTCATCGTCGATGACACACCGGAATCGGTCACGGTGTCGACCTTCGATCCTGTTCGCCGTGAAGTCGCGAGACGGGCGCTCGAACGGCTCGTGGAGGACGGACGGATCCATCCGACCTCCATCGAGGAGGCCTATGAGAAGGCTCGCGACGAGGTCGAGCAGTCGATCCGTGACGCGGGGGAGTGGGCGATGCTCGAGGTCGGCATCACGAGGCTTCACCCGGAGCTGACCACGCTCGTGGGTCGGCTGCGCTACCGGACGAGTTATGGCCAGAACGTCCTCGATCACCTCGTGGAGTCCGCCCACATCGCTGGGATGCTCGCTTCCGAGCTCGGGATCGACGGAACCGAGGCGAAGCGTGCTGCCTTCCTCCACGACATCGGTAAGGCAGTCAGCCACGAGGTCGGGGGCTCCCACGCCATCATCGGTGCCGAGATCGCCCGGCGATTCGATGAGGATGCGGCGATCGTCCACGCGATCGAGGCACACCACAACGAGGTGGAGCCACGCACGCTCACGGCCGTGCTCGTGCAGGCGGCAGACGCCGTGTCGGCCGCACGTCCCGGCGCCCGCCGCGAGGCACTCGAAGCGTACGTGCGGCGGCTCGAACGACTCGAGGAGATCGCACAGGGGTTCGACGGTGTGGAGAAGGTGTTTGCGCTCCAGGCAGGACGCGAGGTTCGTGTGGTCGTGGATCCGGGATCCCTGGACGATGTCGGGGCAAAGGACCTCGCGAGGCGGATCGCGAGGAAGCTCGAGGACGACCTGCAGTATCCCGGCCAGATCGAGATCACGGTCATTCGCGAGTACCGGGCGAAGGATTACGCCCGCTAGGCAGGCGAGCCATGTCGAACGTCACCATGGTCGGTATGCCGGGGGTCAAGGAAGTCCGCGCGCCCACGCGACCCGGCCAGCGCTACTTCGTGCGGACCTTCGGATGCCAGATGAACGAGCATGACTCCGAGCGGATCTCGGGCCTGCTCGAGTCCGATGGGATGGTTCCGGCAGATTCGGTGGACGATGCGGATCTGATCGTGCTGAACACCTGCACGATCCGCGAGAACGCTGACACGCGCCTGTACGGATACCTCGGATCCCTCAAGAAGGCGAAGACGGCCAACCCGAACCTCCGGATCGCCGTGGGAGGATGCTCGGCGCAGAAGGAACGGGACCAGATCCGGGAACGAGCGGGCTGGGTGGACGTCGTGTTCGGCACCCACAACGTGCACAGGGTCGTCGACCTCCTCGATCACGCCGACGAGTGGGGTCCCGTCACCGAGATCTGGGACGAGACACGATCGGTGGACGACATACCGAGCGGCCTGCCGGTGCAGCGCGAGTCGAGCCACTCGGCTTGGGTGACCGTGACGATCGGCTGCAACAACTCGTGCACGTTCTGCATCGTTCCGATCGTTCGTGGCCAGGAGATCTCGAGGCGTCCCGGGGACATCATCAGGGAGGTCGAACGGCTCGCTGTGGACGGTGTGAGAGAGGTCACGCTCCTCGGGCAGAACGTGAATTCCTACGGGCGCGACCTGGACCTCAACGGCCGCAAGCCCCTCTTCGCGGATCTCCTGCGGCGGGTTGGCGACGTCGAGGGCATCGAGAGGATCCGCTACACGAGCCCTCATCCGAAGGACTTCCGGGAGGACGTCGCGCTGGCGATGGCAGAGACACCCGCTGTGTGCGAGCAGATCCACTTCCCACTCCAGTCGGGCTCTGATCGGATCCTCGCGGCCATGCACCGCGGCTACACCGCCGAGCGCTTTCTCCAGAGGCTCGAGATGATGCGCGGCATCGTCGACGATCTGGCCGCTTCGACCGACGTCATCGTCGGGTTCCCCGGGGAGGAGGAGGCCGACTTCGAGGCAACCCTCGAGGTCATGGCCGTGGCCCGGTTCGACAGCGCCTTCATGTTCCAGTTCTCACCTCGTCCCGGCACGCCCGCAGCAACGATGGAGCACCGGGTTCCCGCTGAGTTGGTCCAGGAGCGGTTCGATCGCCTCGTCGCACTCCAGAACGAAATCACGTTCGAGCGAAACCGCGAGCGCGTGGGGATGGTGGAGGAGGTCATGTCCGAGGGGCCATCGAAACGTGACGACACGATCGCCACGACCCGCACCCGCGGAAACCGGATCGTCCACGTTCCCGGGACCTTCGAACCAGGGATGGTCTTTGATGCCCGCATCACCCGCGCGGCACCCCATTACCTCGAAGCGGAGATGAACCCCTGAACGTCGTTGCGATCGTCGGCCCAACGGCGGCCGGGAAGTCCCAGGTCGCCGAGGTCGCGGCGGAGCGATTCGGCGCTTCGATCGTATCGGTCGACTCCATGCAGGTGTACAGGGGCATGGACATCGGTACCGCGAAACCGGACGCTACAGCGAGACGCCGGGCCCGGTACCGGATGATCGACGTGCTCGAGCCATCAGCTGCCATGACCGCACGGTGGTTCCAGGAAGTCGGGAGGGCGGCCCTGCAGGAGGAGCTCGAGCGTTGTGGACGGGTCATCATCTGCGGTGGTTCCGGACTCCACTTCCGTGCGATCGTCGATCCCATGACGTTCGCCCCGACCGATCGAAATCTCCGCTCGGCGTTGGAGGGAGAACCCCACGATGTGCTCCGTGAGCGTCTCGAGGCGGCCGATCCTCGCGCCCGTTCCGTCGTCGACCTGGACAATCCAAGAAGGGTCGTGAGGGCCCTCGAGGTCCTGGAGCTGACGGGTCTCACGCCGTCGGAACGGACCAGTTCGCCAGAGGCGCGAGCCCTCGCTCAATACCGTGCACTGTTC